>NZ_CCBH010000139.1:0-77878 GCF_001368935.1 Novosphingobium sp. KN65.2 | reverse complement strand
GGCGCTGACGCCGGACAACCTCTATGTATTCGTGGACGAATGCCACCGGACGCAATCGGGCAAGCTCCATTCCGCGATGAAGGCGATCCTGCCCGATGCGCTGTTCCTGGGCTTTACCGGCACGCCGCTGCTCAAGAAGGACAAGCAGACGAGCATGGAGGTGTTCGGCCCCTTCATCCACACTTACCGCTATGACGAGGGCGTGCGCGACGGGGTGGTGTTGGACCTCCTCTATGAAGCACGCGACATCGATCAGGACATCACCTCGCCCGGCAAGATCGACAAATGGTTCGAGGCGAAAACGGCTGGCCTCTCCGACCTCGCCAAGGCGCAGGTGAAGGAAAAATGGGGCACGATGCGCAAGGTCATGTCCAGCAAGTCGCGGCTGGAAAAGATCGTGCAGGACATCGTGATGGATTTCGGCACGCGCGACCGGCTGATGAGCGGGCGCGGCAATGCCATCCTCGTTTCGGACAGCATCTATAACGCATGCCGCTATTACGAGATGTTCCAGCAAACCCCGCTCAAGGGTCAGTGCGCCATTGTTACCAGCTATGAACCCACGTCCGCCGCCATAAAGAAGGAGGACACGGGCGAAGGCACCACCGAAAAGCTGCGCCAGCACCAGATTTACACCGACATGCTGGCGGGCAAGACCACCGAGGAGTTCGAGAAGACCGCCAAGAAGAAGTTCATCGAAGAGCCGGGGCAAATGCGGCTGCTGATCGTGGTCGCCAAGCTGCTGACCGGGTTCGATGCGCCTTCGGCGACCTATCTCTATCTCGACAAGCAGTTGGCCGACCACGGCTTGTTTCAGGCGATTTGCCGGGTCAATCGCCTTGACGGCGACGACAAGGAATATGGCTACATCATCGATTACAAGGACTTGTTCAAAAGCCTTGAGCGTTCGATGACCGACTACACATCGGAAGCCTTCGACGCCTACGCCAAGGAGGACGTGGAAGGGCTGCTGACCAACCGGCTCGAAAAGGCCGGGCAGCGGCTGGAGGATGCGCTGGAGACGATCCGGGCACTGTGCGAGCCGGTGGAAGCGCCACATGATACGCCAGCCTTCATCCGTTTTTTCTGCGGCGACAATGCGAAGGACAAGGAAAGCCTCAAGGCAACTGAACCCAAGCGGCTGGCGCTCTACCAATGCACAGCGAAGCTGATCCGCGCCTATGCCAACATCGCCAATGAGATGGAGGAAGCCGGATATGATGCGGCGGCGGCAAAGGCCGTCCTTGAAGAAATCGCCTTCTACGAGAAGGTCCGCAATGAGGTGAAGTTGGCCAGCGGCGACTTCGTTGACCTCAAGCTTTACGAACCGGCGATGCGGCACCTGATCGATGCCTATATCCGCGCCGAGGAAAGCGAAAAGATTTCCGAATTCGACGACATGACGCTGATTCAGCTCATCGTCGAACGGGGGCAAGACGCCATCAACGCCTTGCCTGAAGGCATCAAGGGCAGTCAGGAGGCGGTGGCCGAGACGATTGAGAACAACGTCCGCAAGCTCATCATCGACGAAACGCCGGTCAATCCGCGCTACTATGAGCAAATGTCCGCGTTGCTCGACGATCTGATCGAGGAGCGGCGCACGCAGGCCATCAACTACGAACAGTATCTCGCCAAGATTCTCGAACTGGCGAACAAGGTCGCGACCCCGCAGGGTGGCAAGACGCGCCCGTCTGAAATCGACACGCCGGAAAAGGTGGCGCTGTTCGATTTTCTCGGTGACGATGCGCCGCTTGCCGTTGCGCTCGATGCGGCGATCCGCGCGGTGAAAAAGGACGATTGGCGCGGCAACCTGATGAAGGAGCGAGAGATCAAGCGCGCGATCCGCCAGCATGGCTATTGAGATGCGCACCCTTTCCGTTGGCGGGCTGTCCATCGACTTGGTGCGCAAGTCGATCAAGAACCTTCACCTCGCGGTGTATCCCCCCGATGGGCGCATCAGGGTCGCCGCACCTTGGCATGTCTCCGAGGATGCAATCCGGCTCGCCGTCGCCAAACGCGTTGCGTGGATCAATCGCCAGCGACGCAACTTTAAGGCGCAGGAGCGACAGGCCAAACGACGATATGTATCCGGCGAGACTCACTATTTCCTTGGGCGTGGCTACCGCCTGCAGGTAATATCCAACGGTGCTACTTTCCGTGTGCGGTTAGGAGGTGCGAACCGGATTGAACTTGCCGTGCCAATTGATGCGGATCGTGATGCACGAGAGCAGGTCATGTTGCGCTGGCATCGCCGTGAACTACGCAAGCGAGCCGAAGCAGAGGCAGCCAAATGGGCGGCGCGGCTGGGGATCGATCCGCCAGTCGTCGGCATCAAGCAAATGCGTACGAAATGGGGCACGTCTAACCCTTCCGCGCGGCGCATCTGGTTAAATCTGGAACTGGCGCAGAAACCACCCCGTTGCATTGCCTACATCGTGCTGCACGAGTTGGTCCACTTTGAGCACCGCAAGCATGGCGACGAGTTCGTGGCAAAGCTGGAACGGTTTATGCCCAACTGGCGTGCGATCCGGGACGAGTTGAACAAGCTGCCTTTGGCGACACAACCGTGGTGCAAGGTGAAGGCATGACCACCCTCTTCAAAGTCCAGAACGGTCAATTGGTTCGGGCCGAACGTCGCGCGCTGTCACAGGAGCGGATGATCGAAGATTGGGTAGCGGCTGATCCCTCGCTGCTTGGTCTCGATGCTCTCATCATAGGTCGGCAAGTCGCCACGGACCACGGCAAATTCATCGACCTGCTGGCGCTGGACCGTTCTGGTGGGTTGGTCATTATCGAACTTAAGAAGGATCGCACACCGCGCGACATCGTGGCTCAGATACTCGATTATGCCACTTGGGTCCGAACATTGACCACCCCTGCTGTTTATGAGTTGGCCGAACGCCATCTGTCTGCGCGACTGGCCGCCACGTTTCAGGAACGTTTTGGCGGGCGCATTCCTGAACAGCTCAATGGCACACATTCCATGCTGATTGTTGCTAGTGAGCTCGACCCCACTTCACGTAGGATCGTCGAATACCTGTCGGAGGAGCATGGCGTGGCCATAAACACCGCCTTCTTCAACGTATTCGGCGCCGACGGCTCCGAATGGCTCACGACCGACTTCTTGCTCGATCAGGCAGCAGTAGAGGAGAGATCAGAACGAAAGGTCCGCGCGCCTTGGTCGGGCTTCTATTTCGTCAATGCCGGACTGGGAGAACATCGTTCATGGAAAGATATGCGCCGGTACGGGTACGTCCAGGCTGGGGGCGGTTCTTTCTATTCAGGGCGCCTGGATCAACTGAGTGTAGGGGACAAGATTTTCGTCTATCACAAAGGCGCGGGCTAGATAGGTTACGGAGTCGTGGCCTCCCCGAAGGTGCTTGCAAGTCAATTCGAAACAGCGAGCGGTCCTCTGTTCGAACAACCGTTGGAAGGCGCGGCCGTCAAATCCTGCTCTGACGACCCGAGCCTCGCCGAATACGTGGTTGGGGTTGAATGGAAACGCACCTTTGGCACTGAGGATGCGCGAACCTTTCGGGGAATCTTTGCCAACCAAAACGTCGTTTGTCGTCTTCGCGACCCAGCGACAGTTGATTTTCTCGTTCAGGAGTTTGGTGTTGAAACAGCAGAGTGATATTGGCCCAAGCGAAATGCTCATTTGTTCACTGTCATAGGATGATCATGTCGCTTCAGTTCGATCCCCGCACAGGCAAAATTACGTACAAGGGCAAGGAAGTAGGCGAACACATCTTCAAGGATGGCCGCTCTGCCGTGCGGCTCAACATCGAATACGAAGGTGGCGACGATTGGATCGTTCCACTAAGTTGGTTCGCTCATGGGCTTTCTGCGCTTGCCGAAAATCAGCCCACCCCGGCTTTGCTGACTGTTGATACGCCAGAGGATAGCATCGCCGAGATTTTCGAGGTCGTGCGCTACCTGACCGAGAAGCAGGTGAAGCGCGGGGGCTATATCTGGAAGTTCCATAAATCTGATGTCGATAATTGGCCGTCGCCACTGCATGGGCACGACTACGACAAGGGGCTGAAGCTGGATGCCATCACGGGCGATATTTACGATGTGGGAACGAAGGAGCGGTGCAAGACCCTAAAAGCGGGCGCCTTGCGACACGTCCAAGCAGAGCTAAGATCGTCGAAGGACTTTAAGGAAGCTGTTGCCAGCCTAATTGACGACGCTGCCACTAATTCGCGCCCCGCATAGCGCTTGCGATAAAAAGTGCCGCTTCATGTCATGTGCCATTTTGGAGGGCCATGGCGAAAACGTAGTGCCCATCACTATAGGTCGCGGCCCGCCAATCACTGTAAATTGCTGTTAAGATTCAGCATATTGCCGATGATATGATGGCTTCACCCAACGTAACGCCCAACAAGTGATGCCTTTTTTGCCTTTGAGTAGGCGCGCAAGAGCATCGTCGTCTTAATCAAAGCACAAGTATTGTTCCTTCGAACGCCGATGGATCGTGCAAAGTGAGGACATGCTTTTCTGAAAATGATTAAATTTCTGAATTGTATCAGTTCTTGGCGCTGAGAAAGTTCTTGTAGTGCTACCTCTCGATTGCGGTGATTCGTTATGCCGCGAAAAAAGGGGAATAATCCAATGAAGGTATCGCTTTACGGGGCCCTGATTTCTGTTGCTCTGGCGGCCTCGCCAGCCTTGGGGCAGGAACCTGCTGCAACTGTACAGTCAACAGGAACGTTGCGTGGACAGGTTCAAGAGGCCCCACAAGCTCCGGTTGCTGTCTTGGCGCCTGTGCAGCAGGTTAATGTCCTTCGGGCCGGGACAGAGATACCCCTCATCATGAGGGAAGAACTGACCACAAAGAAAAAGAAGCTTCGCGTGGGTCAGCGCTTCCAAATGGAAGTGTCAGAAAATGTTACGTCGAATGGGGTCGTGGTGATCCCCTCGGGAACTCCTGCGATTGGAGAGATAACCGAGGTTCGAAACAAAGGAATGTGGGGTAAGTCGGGATACATTGGTGCCCGCGTAGTCTCCTTGAGATTGGGAGACCGTCACATTCGTTTGACCGGCAATTTTGACGACAAAGGTGTAACAGGCACAGGTGGCGTTGTCGCAGCTGTTGCCCTTGTTCCCATTGCAGGCTTCTTCACCACCGGTACGAGTGCGTTCATAGCAAGCGGCGCGGGCGTGAAGGGCTTCCTCGACGAGGATATTGCCTTCCGTCCTGTTGCTTCGCAGCTGCAAGTTATCGACGTTCCGGTTCAAGCATCTGCGGCATCAACACCGGCAGCATCGCAGAACGCGATCCCTGCGAAGTAACGAATTTTCAAATTGCCCTGTTCGCTGTCTTTTGACTGGCGATGGGGCAATTCACACAGAATTGGAGGAGGTGCCGTGGAAGACCAGTCAAGGGTCGGAGCAGTGCAGCACATTATGGCTACGCTCTTCTCCGCACAGGACGCGATACGAGAATTGGCGCCTGGGTTCCGTTGGGCAGGCCTTGGCAAGCTTCCAGGTGACTACGATGAGTTCGTTGCCATCAAGCACTTTGGCCTAACCAAAGTCCTGGCTCGTTCGAACGGTTAGGTTATTTGCCGATTTACCGGATACGCCAGCTTCATAGACGCTTTTTGCTTATGCGTTGAAATGGCTGATCTTGACGGTAAGCAGGGATCAAGGTTGACGCCGTTAGGCGGTCGAAGAACAGATGCGTCAGGGCTCCAACTGTTGGGTTGTCGTGCAGGGGACGAGGTAAAGGATGAAGCATTTCACATTGATTGCCCTGGCAATCGCCATTCCCACTGGCGCGAGCGCGCATGCAAGCGGTTTCGAAATTACGCTTGCACGCGCACAGAACATGCAAGGCGCGATCGTGCCCGAAGTCGTATTGACCGTGGATACGGGGCGCACGCGGCTTGATCGAGGGCAGTTGCAGAATTCCGTCAGCAGTCAACTGTCGCGCGTCGGGGTCACTCCACACACGGTGGAGGTCCAGTCGGTCGCGACGGCAGCCATACAATTCGCCGCAGATCAGGACACGGGGCTTCAGAGCTTCTGCTACGAAAGATGGTGCGCCAGGGTCTCGCTTGCGAAGATCAGCCATTGATGTGATCTTGAACCATTGACGGTTATTCTCGGCGACAACCGCCGGAGCGCTTTCAATTTGATTCCTCCAAATGCAGCCAGTCTTCAACGTGCCCCTTACAACCTTCAGTGATCATTTTTGACGATCCGGGATACAGCACGCCCGCTTCCCCGATGCCGGTCGCAAATCGCTCAGCAGCTGAAAGTGGCGATCTGTTCCGCTGGCACCAATGGCCGAGATTGGAGGTGAGCAGCAATTGCTCGCGTTGAAAGGCTCCAGCTAGGACGGGTCTCGATCATCTATCCAATCCACAATTATCTAACGCGTCGCCTGGACGCGTGATTTACAGGCCTTGGGCATGGGCCGCATGACTCGACGAAACGGATCGGGGCAGAGGTAACGGCATGGCCGCCATGGGCACTTCGGAAATCTATCTGATCGCGCTGACTGCGATCCTCGGCGTGCCCTATCTCGTCTGGCGCCTCCTGCGAACCGAGTACTGGGCACCGCTCGTCGTGGTCCAGATCGTCGGCGGCATCCTGCTCGGTCCCGGCGTGCTCGGCGCGCAATTCCCCGCAACCCATGCATTCGTGTTCAACCCGCAGGTCCTGGGCGCACTCAACGGCGTCGCCTGGTGGGCGGTGATGATGTTCGTCTTCGTCGCCGGTCTCGAACTCGACCTCTCTGACGCCTGGACGCACCGTCGCGAGACCTCGATCACCGCCGCCTGCGCATTGCTGACTCCGCTGGCTTTCGGCGCTCTCGCCGCCGCGCTGTTGTTGCGCATGCCTGGCTGGATCGGACCGCGCGGCACTTATGCCCAGGCGGTGCTCGGCATCGGCATGGCCTGCGCCGTCACCGCGCTGCCGATCCTTGTACTGCTAATGGAAAAGCTCGGCATCTTCCGCAGGTCGCTCGGCCAGCGGATGCTGCGCTACGCCAGCCTCGACGACATCGCGATCTGGGGTGTGCTTGCGCTGATCCTCGTCGACTGGGAGCGGATCGGGCGCCAGGGCCTCTTTCTCGTAGCCTTCGCGGTCGCGGCGTTCGCGATCCGCGCTCTTTTCCGTCGGATGCCCGAGCAGGACCGCTGGTATCTCTCGTTGATCTGGCTTGCCGCGGTGGGCTTCGCGGCAGACTGGTCAGGGCTGCACTTCATGGTCGGTGCCTTCCTCGCCGGTGTCGTCCTAGACGCGCACTGGTTTGCCCGGGAGAAGCTCGACCAGTTCCGCGAGTTCCTGCTTTTGGCGGTGATGCCGGTGTTCTTCCTCAGCACCGGCCTGCGCACCGATTTCGGCGTCGGCGGAGGCATGGGCGCCGCCGTGGTGATCGGCGCCGCGCTGCTGTTCCTCGTTGCGTCGGTCGCGGGCAAGCTCGCGGGCGTGCACCTCGCGGGGCGCCTGCTTGGCTGGAAGAAAGGCGAGGCATCGCTGATCGGGTGGATGCTCCAGACCAAGGCGCTGATCATGATCATCTTCGTCAACGTGCTGCTCGACCGCGAGATCGTCACCTCCGAGACGTTCACTGCGCTCCTGCTCATGGCGGTCGGCTCGACGATGCTGACCGTGCCGATGACCAAGCCGCGGATGGCGCGGCTTGGCACGCCGGGAGACGAGTGAAATGCCAGGCGGGCTGGATGACCGCCAAGGTCCCAGACCGCCCGGCGAGTGCCTCGGCAGTGCTTTGCGAGTATCCTGAACAGCGCTGTCGTGGCTGATTCTCGGCGCATGGATGCCGAACTGGATGGGGGTCGGACATCTTGACGGAAGTCGCGCTGGTGGCGCTGGAAGGCTATCTTCTTCTTTCTATTCGCGCCATTCTTCTGGGTCCGGGGCCTGGCGAGATGCAGCTGTCCCAAGCCTGTCCAGGCACTACCGAACCGCGGATGGTCTCGATCGTGCTCACCCTGGCGATGATCGCCGCGGGATCACAACCCGTGCTGCTCGGGGCGATGACCTGACGCGATCTGGTTGTCTTCTGTCTTATCCAGACGATACGGGCAGCCGGAAGATTGGCGATCGAGGAGTCGCCTCGGCGTGTGTGAAACGGCCAGTTTTTCAAGAGAATCTCGTTGGCTCTTTCGGCAAAAGTCGGTCGCAAGAGCAATGATGCCTCCGCCCGTTGAATTGCCCTTGGCAGAACGCTGGCGACGCTGTTAGACAATTCACATCGGGACCTCGCAACCTCCCGATCAGGCGCTACCGCCCAAGTGTTGCCTTGATTGTCCGTGCTATCGCGGATGGAAAGGCATTGGTTTCAATGACGGTATCGACGCCTGAACCCGAATTCTCCGAGCTTCTTCGCGTATTCGCCCGCATTGGGTTCCTTAGCTTCGGCGGTCCAGCCGGACAGATCGCACTCATGCACCGCGAACTCGTGGAGGAGCGGAAATGGGTAAGCGAAGAACAATACCTTCATGCCCTGAACTTCTGCCATTTGCTCCCCGGCCCTGAGGCCCAGCAACTGGCGACCTGGATCGGCTGGAAGCTTCATGGCGTGCGCGGAGGATTATCGGCTGGCCTGCTGTTCATACTGCCGGGTGCTTTTGTCATTTTCGGCCTATCGGTCCTTTATGCCTATGCCGCACACCTCTTCTGGTTTGCCGCGCTCTTTCTCGGCATCAAGGCGGCGGTGGTTGCGATCGTTGCGCAGGCACTGATCCGTATTGCCGGGCGCGCCCTCAACACACCGGTGAAGCGGATTCTGGCAATAGCAGCGTTCATCGCGCTTTTCTTCTTCAGTCTTCCTTTCCCGCTCGTGGTCCTCGGGTCTGGCGCAATCGGCATGGTGGTCGCCGCTTGGCGAGCCGAGCTACTCGCCTTGAAGACAGGCAACGACAGCGTTTCCATCGCGCCGCGACCCTGGGGTAAATCTTTCCGGGCGGTCTGCCTTTGGGGAGTGATCTGGGTCGCACCTATGGCGTTCGTCTTTCTCACGGTGGGGCCGGACCACGTGCTTTGGCGGATCGGAGAATTCTTTTCTCAACTCGCAGTTGTGACCTTCGGTGGGGCGTACGCAGTGCTGGCCTATATGGCTCAGGAAGCTGTGCAGGCACATGGATGGTTGTCGGCGGGCGAAATGGCGGACGGCCTGGGCCTTGCCGAGACGACGCCGGGGCCACTGATCATGGTGACCCAGTATGTCGGGTTCCTTGCTGCCTTCCGCGCTCCGGAACCTTTCAGCCCGATGATCGCCGGCCTGCTGGGCGCCACGCTCACCACATGGGTGACCTTTGCCCCCTGCTTTTTGTGGATCTTCGCATTAGCACCATGGATTGAGCGTCTGGAACACGCGAAACGGCTTAAGGGCGGCCTGGCAGCCCTCACTGCAGCAGTCGTAGGTGTCATCGCCAATCTTTCGATTTGGTTCCTGATCCACGTCATATTCACCATCGTGAACGAGCAACGTTTTGGCTTTCTGCGGTTTGTTCTACCAGATTGGGCAAGCTTTGACTGGCGGGCCGCCTTGCTGGCTGCGCTGTCGGGTATTCTCATATTTCGTTTAAAAATGAATGTGATCAAAGTGCTGATCATAGCCGGGATTGGGGGCCTGCTGCTGGCACAGCTCTAAGTGAGCGTGCATGGAATGCGCAAGCTCTCGGCGTATGTGTCGGCGGCGTCAGCGGAACGGCAGTTGTCCCCGATCGTATTTTGAAAGCTGCCGATCCTTTTGTGGCCGACTTGCGCATGCGGAATGGCGAATCGGCCGGTTTGCAGCTGAGGAGTGAAAATCGAATTCTGATCGGCAGGGATGGGTCGAGCGGGACCTGTTCCTGCGTGCCCTTGTCGTAACTGCAGTGGCAATTGGTTACTTATAAGGTCGGCCGTTCATTGGCAGAGCTACCTATTGCCAGCTGTCACATCGGATTGGCAGCTTCTGACGGTCGAGCATCGGCTCCGACCTCGACGCCTTACTGCAATCCGCCTCGTCAGAATCATGCCCGGGACAAGCGGGATCGGTCCCAGCGTTGCGGCTATCGAGGCGAGAATGAAGGCGGTCAGCGGGGGCGATGGCACGGGTTCAATGCCGAGCGAACGCAGGCAGGCATCACGCGATGCGCTGACGGGAATTTCTGAAGTCGAGACTCTTGCCTCTCGAGGGCAAGATGGGATCTCGGGAAGGGGAGTGTATTTCAAACTTTGGATTGAATTTAGTTCAAACCTGAAATATGCAAATGCATATAATGATTCGCCGTGAACGCCGGATGTTCGTGCCTTCCTCGGGAGGAAGGCGCGAGGATTGACCGCGAGCGGGTCGGATATAAATAGAACGCTAATTCGAATATACAGATAAAGGGAGGCTCACGTTGAGCGACAATCATGCTAACCGAATTGCCCGTCGCATGAAGGCTGTCCTGACCTCAGGCACGGTACTTCCGCTGATCCTGTTTGCCGGGCATGCCCATGCCCAGGACGCGCAGGCAGCCGATGGCAATGACGCTGCAATGCCTGGCGAAATCGTGGTCACTGCGACCCGCAAGTCAGAGAGTTTGAGCAAGGTGCCGCTCAGCGTTGTCGCCAAGAGTCAGATCGAACTGGACAAGCAAGGTGTGCGGTCCGTGAAGGACATCGCCCAGATCACTCCGGGCATCACCTTCGGTCAATCCGCTATCCTTTACGGTACCGGGCAGAGCTCGATTGCCATTCGTGGCATCAGTTCGACGTCGGGTATTCCGACCACCGGCGTCTATATCGACGACACGCCCGTGCAGACCCGCGTCGGCGTAAGCCCCTCGCTCAGCAACCCTTATCCGCAGGTTTTCGATCTTCAGCGCGTCGAGGTTCTGCGTGGCCCCCAGGGCACGCTTTTCGGCAGCGGTTCCGTTGGCGGCGCGATCCGGTTCATCATGCCGGAACCCAATTACAGCGATGTGGGCGTCTATGCCCGCAGCGAGATAGCCACCACCGAGCATGGCAGTGAGAGCTACGAGGCCGGTATCGCGGGCGGCGCGCCGATCGTCCAGGACAAGGTCGGTTTTCGTGCCAGCGTCTGGTATCGTCACGACGGTGGTTATGTTGACCGGCTCGACCGCGCTACCAAGCAGCTGTCCAAGAAGGACACCAACAGCGAGAACAATTTCACGGCGCGGCTTGCTGTAGGGGCGAAGCTGTCGGACAGCTTCACTATCACCCCGTCGATCTACTATCAGGATCAGGACATCAAGGACAGTTCGCGCTTCGAAGTGGCAACGTCGAAGCTGTCATCGGGCAATCTCAAGAATAGCCTGAATGCAATTTCTGAGCCGCACAAGGAATGGTTCACTCTGCCTGCGCTGAAGATGCAGCTCGACCTTGGCAGTATGACACTCATTTCCGGCACGTCGTACTTCTATCGCAAGACGCGGACCGGGAGCGATGACACGACCCTTACCTATGCGTTCGATGCAGGCATTGTCGATGGGCCGTTTCCACTTCCCGGTTTTGAGGACTATGTGCCGACGACGCAGAGCCGCACGAAGCAGCGCGCGTTCACGCAGGAACTGCGGTTGCAGAACAACAATTCGAACGATCGATTCAACTGGATCGCCGGGTTCTTCTACCAGCGGTCGTATGTGCAGGACCAATATGTGGGCGTCGACCCGCGGATCCTGGACCTCATCAACTACGCACAGGATCAGGCCGGTGAGGAGCCTTTCGGCTCTCTGACGGACGTGTTCGGCGTTGAATTGTATGAAGGCAAGTATTCGCTTCTCCAGCGAAACAGGCACTGGGACAGGCAGGCCGCCTTCTTTGGTCAGGCGGATTACGAGATCCTGCCCAGACTCAAGTTGACGGCAGGACTGCGCTACACCATTGCCAATTACAAGTTTGAAGGGCTGACTGCGGGACCGGTTTACAGCACCGATGGTAATCTTGTTTCCGAGAAGAATACCGGCCGCACTCTGACACCGAAGTTCGGCATATCGTTCCAGGCTGACCGCAATAACCTGTTCTATGTCAACGCGGCCAAGGGCGTGCGGGGAGCCGGTGTCTCGCCTCCGGTCGGTGCCAACTGCGTGGCCGACGCTCAGGCGATCGGGTTCGATCCTTACGCCACGCTGACGGTCAACCCGGACTCGATCTGGAGCTATGAAGCAGGCAGCAAGAACAAGTTCTTTGGCGGGATGCTCTCGGTCGATGCTTCGGCCTATCATGTCGACTGGAAGAACGTTCAGACGCAGTTCGCGCTCCCTCAGTGCACTCTCTACACTGCGCTCAACCTGGGTTCCGCCAAGATCGACGGCTTTGACCTGTCAGTGGGTGTGCAGCCCGCCGAAGGGCTGACGCTCGGTGCCTCGGTGTCGTATATCCATGCCCGTTACACCACGCCGGTGACCGGATTGGTGCCTGATGGCACGGGCGACACTGTCCCTGGCATTATCCGCCCGGCCGGAGAGCCATTCCCTGGCGTCGCGCCCTGGACTGTCCAGCTGAATGGCGAATACAACCGGCCGATCGGCAATGCCGAACTCTATACGCGCGCGGATTTCAGCTACGCCAGCCACAACAAGAAGCCGGTTTTCGAATCGCCGCTATACGATCCGGCTTATCCGCGTTCTCCCGCCACTTCGCAGTTGAACCTGCGTTTTGGCGCACGCCTTGACGCATTGGGAGAGAAGGACCTGGATATCAGCCTTTTCGTCAACAACGTGACGAACGAACAGCCGCTTCTGAGCCTCTATCATGACACACTCAATGCGCCGAGGTTCCGTTCGGGCACCTTCCGTCCGCGGACCATCGGCCTGACGGTTTCGGTCAGGAAGTAACCGGGCCGAGATGATCCTTTGATGTCCTGCTCTTGCGGACTTTGCTTCCAACAGGGCTCCGGTGCCGCAAGCGGCATCGGAGCTTTGTTGCAATTTCGCTGTGGATCTGTGTCGCAATGCACGCAGCAGCCCGTGGTTGGCAGAGGCAGGCTACTGTGAGCACGTCGGGCGAATACGCCTGTTTTCCGGGAACGCCGTGATGAGGCAGGGTCACGGATCGGGCCCGGCGCCAAGACCGCTTCCGTCGATTGGAGGGCCCGTTTAAGGGATGTCCTCGCCTGTCTTCATCTGGACGGTGCCGTCGGTATTGACCTTGAGCAGCGCGTCATCCCTTTCGCAGAAGTATTCCGTCATCTCGTAATCCGGATCGCGCTTGTATTCGTACGTGAAAACGTACGGTTCGAGCAGGGTCTCGGGATCCTCGATGGAGATGACATTTTCCATCACATCCGGTCCCGTCAGTCGAATGCGCTCGGTGATGACCATTTTCAGACTATGGGGGATGTCGAAGAATCGGACGTCTTCCTTCACGCCCTTCGTGGTTACGATCAGGGTGTCGCCTTCCCACCGACCGGATGAGAAACCGTAGAATGACGGGTTGAGGTCTTCGAGCGCCGGCATCGGCCGGTTCAGGTAAATGCGCCGTGTTTGTGTGAAAAGTTCTGCCAGGACGGTGACTTGTCCGGGCGTTTGAAGAATCTCCAGCGGGAAGATGGCGGCCATGATCCCAGGCATGCCTTCGGGAAGGCACAGCGTGCTGGGATCGACCAGGGGAGTGCCGGCAGCCAACATGGCCTCGCGTTTCGCGCGAAATTCCTTCCATTCCGTCGCGTACGGTTCCTTGAGCCTGGGACCGTCGCCCGGGACCGGAAATTCGATGAAGGCGTCTTCGGCGTCGCTGGTGTCATCGGGATAGGATTCCCAGATGCCTGAAATGTTCTGTCCCACGATCTGGCCGGCCTGAGCGCCCGCGATGGGGGTTTCGGCATTGACCGAGGTGCACAAACCTATCGATAGAGCTGTCGCTGAAAGTAAGGTTAGTCTTCTGAGACGCATGGGTTCTCCCTTAGATCCTGCCGATCGGAACGGTTTTCGATGTTCTGCCGGAAGCGGTATCGCGCGCAGGCTCGATCGCCAAGAGTTGAGATATTCGATCCATAATCTCAGGATCATATCAATGAGCTGTGATTTTACGAGCGGGCAGGCGAATACGGTCTATCGCAAGAACGCCTGTCGCAATTCATGAAGTGAGCTGCCGGGGCGAGGGTCTCTCTTGCCGCAGGTCCATTCACCTCGCGCGCGGCTGGTTGAATGCGATACCTTGCAGCGCTGTTGGCTGTACCAGCTGTTACCACCTGCATTGCCGACTGGCAGGCTATTGGGCCACTCACGCAGTCTCTCGCGATGGCCCCTCACGCAGAACCGGTTGTTGGCGAAAAATCCGGCCTTCTTGTCAAGATAACTCGGTGCCGAAGGGATGGGCGACCCGACAGCCGCCCGTTTCCCTGTCTTTGTTCTTACGACGCCGATCGCGAAGCATCGTCGATAATGTAGCGCCAGCCGCCATCGGCCTCCTTGCGCATCACCTCGATGCCGCCGCCGGTAAGTTCCTGCTTCACGCCATCGGCGTTGAAGAAGTTCATGCGCCAGTGGTTGGTCGTCAGGGCGATGTTTTCATAGACCATGTGGCGACGATTACCCAAGACGATCTGGGGTTTCAGCGCCAACAGTCCTGCAAGGTCCGTGCGCACTGCGGCCTTGCCGGACAACGCCACGCCGTCGGGATTCACGTAGTAGACATTCTCGACATAGAGATCGACGAGGCCTTCGAGATCGCCGCTATTCATGCGCTCTTGCCAGGCGTCATAGAGTTTGTCGATATCGGTCACGGGAGGCACACCAGACGCTTTGGCCGGAACGGCGGCGCGGGCCGACCCACTGAAACCTGCTGCCAGCGCACCTGCGGCCATCATGCGAAGGAAGCACGAGCGGGTCACTCCGTCGTCGGTCCCCTCAGCGGCTTGGGTGGACACTTCATGGCCCTCAAAAGCACTTTGCCATGACTTGCGAATGGATCCGATCACACTTTGGCTCCTCTGCGGGTCTTGCCTGGCGGGCGCTGCACAATTGCCGCCAAGCACCTGATTAAAGTAACAGTTAGAGGCAGTTCAGCGCAGGCGTCAATTTCATCTTCGGCCTAAATCCCAATTGTTTCGGTCAGGGGTCGCGCCCGATCAGAGCCGCGCGGATGGATCATGGCGAGGTTGGTCCCGGATGATCGAACAGGCCCGGTTTTCGCCTGTTTGTCTGCCTTGAGCAATGCTGGATCGGGCGGGTTGGGGCGTATGCTCACGACGCCGCCCAGGGCCCTGTCGCTGCCCCGATTGAGGTCACGTAGGCCGAAATTGCAATGTATTCGAGAATGAGGGCAATTCTGTCAGCGCCCGGACATGCCATTTTAGGCTCAAACTAATTACAGGCATACGGTCATGTCCTTTCAGGGTGATCCGGCTTGGCGCGCCAAGGTCCTGCCAGCCGGCAGGGAGAGCGGTCACGGTCTGATCGATGAATGGGCTGCAAGGGAGCGTTGATTTTGGAGCTGGCAGGTTGAGCGGTCCGTCGCAAGTTCAGTCACTTTTCACAAAGGTCCATCGTTACGTTGGGCTGACGCTTGCGTTTTTCCTCATCATCATCGCCGGCACGGGCAGCATAATCGCGTTTTATGACGATTTGGAGCGCACCTTCAACGCGCGCATGCGCGTCGTCGTGCCGCAGGAAAAGGGATGGACGTTGGATGACGCGCTGCGGGTCCGAGCGCAGCTTGAGGCGCAGGACCCGCGTTCGCACGTTTTCTCTCTGCAATTTCCGCAGAAGCCCGATGAAGCGCTGTTTTCCAGGGTCATGCCGGCCATCGATCCGGTTTCCGGGCGGCCTTTCGAGATCGACTACGATGAAGTCTTCGCCAATCCCTATACCGGCGAACGGCTTGGCCAGCGGGTGATCGGTGCGGCTACGCTGCGGCCGGAAGGCCTGCCTTCGTTCCTCTATTACCTCCACTACGCGCTGATCTTCCCGCTCGGGCTGGGTATTCTGCTGATCGGCTCACTGGGTCTGGTCTGGGCCTTCGAAGTCCTGACCGGCATCTATCTGACACTTCCGCCCAAGCCCAAGAAAAGCAAGGCGGGCAACCCTCCGCGGCCTTTCCTCAAGCGTTGGTCGACATCGTGGAAGGTCAGCAAGGGGAACAATTCGAACCGCTTTATTCTCGATCTGCACCGGGCTTCGGGACTTTGGCTTTGGGCGCTGTTGCTGATTTTCGCGGTGTCCGGTTTTGCAATGAATCTTGGCGGCTATTACGCGGCCATTGTCAGCAAGTTTGCGGATTACGAACACTTCCAGGAGGCTCCGCCGCGCCCGCCCTTGAAGGAACCGCTGCTCAACCCACCGGTAGACTGGTTTCAGGCTGCGGAACTCGGGCAGCGTTATTTCGCGGAGCAGGCCCGGGTCGAGGGCTTTACGCTCGGCAAGCCGGCCGCCCTCGAATACCGCCGCGATCTCGGCCTCTATTTCTTCCTGATGCACACGTCGCGCGATCTGCTCGACGGGCAGGGCAACCCGACTGAGACGAATTCGCCCGCCACTGCCGCGACCATTGCAATCGACGCGCGCGATGGCCGGTTCGTCGGGCTGCAACTGCCCCGGGGCCAGCGTTCCGGGAATACCGTTACGAGCTGGCTGATGGCGCTGCACGTGACCGCGATCGGCGGACGTCCGGTACAGATTGCGGTCTCCCTTTTCGGCCTGCTTGTGGTGGGCATTTCCGTAACTGGCGTTCTTCTGTGGTGGCGTCGGCGCAAGGCGCGCCGTCCCAAGCCTCGGCGAGCGGCAAACGTTCCAAATCCGAAGGGCGAACCGGCCAAGGGCGGTGCGACCCGGTGATATTGGTAAATTAGGCAAGACAATCAATGAAGACGGGGAATACAAAATGAGGAAATCTACGCGATACCTTTTCAGGCTCTCCTGCATGCCAATATCCGGAGTGGTCCTGCTTGCGTTGAACGCCGCGCCGGCAATGGCGCAGACCAGCGCCGACAGCACGGCCGTGGGCAATGAGATCCTGGTTACCGCCCAGAAGAGGGAAGAGCGTCTCAAGGACGTCCCGGTGCCGGTCACGGCCGTCGGGGGCGAGGACATGCTGGCGCAGAACCAGACCAAGGCGCAGGAATTCTTCGCCAGCGTACCGGGCGTGAACCTGCAGTTCCAGAACAACCGCGCGCAGCTGGCGATCCGCGGCATCACGACCAGCCCGGTGACGGGAAACCCGGTTGTGGGCTTCACAGTTGACGACGTGCCTTACGGTTCGTCCACCGGGCAGGGCGGTCTGTTCGGCGCGGCGCCTGACCTCGACCCGTCCGAACTTGCACGCGTGGAGGTTCTGCGCGGACCGCAGGGCACGCTCTACGGCGCCAGCAGCATGGGCGGCCTGGTCAAGTATGTTACGGTCGATCCCGACCTTGACGGCCTTAGCGGTTCGGTCGGCGCGGGGGCGCACATGATCCACAAGGGTGGCCAGTCGCTCGGATACAACCTGCGTGGCGCGATCAACGTACCACTGGGCGACACCTTTGCCGTGCGCGCCAGCGCCTACACGCGCAAGGAGCCCGGCTACATCGACAATGTTCGCACCGGCAAGAAGGATGTGAACTCGTCGCGGGTGACCGGCGGACGGCTGGCTGCGCTTTGGCAGGCTTCGGATACCTTCTCGATCAAGCTCAACGCCCTTTACCAGGTGCGCGACATCTATGGTTCTTCGAACGTCGATTCGACGACGGGTTCGTTTTACAAGCAGACCGATCAGATCGGGGCCGGCCGCAGTCAGTCCGATGTCCAGCTGTACAGCGCCCAGATCAATGCCGATCTGGGGGGTGTGGACCTGACGTCGATCACCGCCTATTCGCGCGCCACCAATTACGACTTCATCGATTTCACGGCATCGCCGCTGACGGCCTTCCTGTTCCCGGCGATCTTCCCCCCCGAAATCACGGAATTCGGCAACGTGTTCCGGCAGGTCTACAACGTGGGCAAGTTCTCGCATGAAACGCGTCTGTCCGGCACGGTAGGCAGCAACATCGACTGGATTGTCGGCGGCTTCTACACGCGGGAATCCGGCAAGTACGATGTCGATGCCTTTGCCACCAATCCTGACGATGGCAGCATCTACGGCAATCCGGTGGTCTGGCGCGACAAGATCAAGTATCGGGAATACGCGGGCTTCGCCAATCTGACGGCCAGACTGTCCGATCAGTTCGATATCCAGTTCGGCGGACGCTACAGCAAGAACAACCAGCGCATGCTCCACCGCGAATGGTTCCAGGGCCTGCCTTATCCCGCAGAGCCGTTTGCCGGCGTTACCAGGCCGAAGGCCAGCGGCAGTGCTTTCACTTACCAGATCACGCCCCGGTTCAAGCCTACGCCCGATCACATGATCTATGCCCGCCTCGCCACGGGTTACCGCCCGGGAGGCCCCAACGCTGCCTGCAGTGAAGATCCGGTCGAGCCGGTGCCCTGCCAGTTCCGTCCGGACAAGACCACGAACTATGAGCTGGGCGCGAAGGGCGATCTGCTGGGCCGGATGCTGTCCTACGATTTCTCGGTGTTCAACATCGACTGGAAAGACATCCAGATCACGCAGGTGTCCTCGCTCGGCACGTTCACCTATAACAGCAATGCAGGCAAGGCGCGCAGCCGTGGCTTCGAGATCGCGTTCGAATCCCGGCCGGTCGATGGGCTGACCCTGAAGGCGTGGTGGGCCTATGTCGACGCCAACCTGCGCGAGGAGTTCGCCTCCGGTACGGTCTACGCCGTAAGGGGTGATCGTCTGCCGTACTCGAGCAAGAACTCGGGCCGGTTCTCGTTCGACTACGATACCGCGGTATCCGACAGGACCAAGGTCTCCTTCGGCGGGTCCGCGACCTATGTCGGGGAACGCAAGGGCGAATTCGTGCCCTTCGAAGATGCGGCGCCGTTCCGCGCGTCCTACCCCGGCTATGTCCAGTTTGACATCAATGCCGGAGTTGAGTTCGATAACTGGAACCTTCGCGTCTTCGTCCAGAACCTGACCAACAAGAATGGCGTGATCGGCGGCGGTTTCTACAACCAGAGCACTTTCAACGCAGACTGGTTCAACTACGTTCAGCCGCGCACGATCGGTCTGAACATCGAACACTCGTTCTGATCGGACGAACCGACCGGCGCACCTGGCGCCGGTCGGTTCAGGTCATGCGAAAAGGGCCGCAGCGGGGGGATCCGCTGCGGCCCTTTCTCGTTTTGTGGACCGACTTTGAATTACCGGGGGTTGGGGGAAAGTTCCCGATCCTGCTCGGTCCGTCCGTCGAGCACCTTCGAGCCGACAATCCGGCCCGATGTGACGAGTGTCAGGCGCACGGTCGACAGCCCCCGGTTCTGCCAGTGCCAGCCGTGAATTCCCGAGAAGGCCGCGACGTAACGGCCATGCTGTTGATTGCCCTTGGCGATCGCGTAGCTTTCGGTGAGGGCTTCGCCTCCTTCGAACGGATGGGCATGCATGTCGTAGTTGAGCGGACCATCGGCGCTCCACGAAAAGACAATCGGGGCATCCTTGTCGAGAACGTATTTGAGCTCGATCTCCTGATAGGGTTGCAGCTCGTACGTCCAATGGTCGCTTTGACCCGGCTCCGGTGCGAGGGCCGTGTCGCTTGCAGTCAGAACGCCCTTGCGCTTCAGCCCGCGTTCAAGCGTTTCGCCTGCCTGCGGATTGGCGATCTCGGTCAGACCGCTTGCCTCGCCAAGCCCGGTGGGGTCGATGCCGAACTCGGCAGGGAAGACGAAAACCACTGCAATGGCTGTCACTGTCGCAACAGCAGCAGCGCCGAGCAAAATGATCTTGCCGCGGCTTGGCGTGCCGGTCGGTTGTTCATCGGTCATGATATGAAATACTCCCGTGTCTGTTCGAGCATGATCGCTGCCCCGCCTGCCACCAGGACCCAGTTTGCAACTCGCGCACCGGACTTGAAGCCCGGGCGGCTGCGCCAGAGGTTGAGCAGGGAGACGACGAAGAACAGGACGAGGATCTGGCCCAGTTCCACGCCCAGATTGAAGCTCAACAGATTGATCACCAGCCCATGGTTGGAAATCGAAAGGTCGAGCAGTTTTGTGGCAAGGCCCAGGCCGTGGCAGAGCCCGAAGACGAGAACCGCCAGACGGGTATCGAACGTCCAGCCCAGTTTGCGCAGGAGGCCGAGGTTTTCGGTCCCCTTGTAGATGATCGACAGGCCGATGATCGCGTCCACGATATGGCTGTTCGCGCCGGTATGGAACAGCACGCCGAGAAGCAGGGTCAGCGAATGTCCGATCGTGAACATCGAAACGTAGAGGACCACGTCGCGCAGTCGATAGAGGAACATGACCACGCCGATCAGGAACAGGATGTGATCGTACCCGGTGACCATGTGTTTCGCGCCCAGGTACAGAAACGGCACGACCGCCGGACCCTGGGTTGCCGTGACGAAGGCGCGGTCGCCTTGCGCCACGGCGTGCGCCATGGCCAGATCAGGCCAGACCAGCAGGCAGGCAAGCGCCGCGACCAACCAGGCGATGCGCGGCATCAGGGTTGCGTACCTGTGCTTTCATCGGTCGGGATGCCCGGGGCCACGCTCACGGGGTTGGGCATATATACTTCGTGGCAGGCACTGCAGACGTTGTAGAGCGTGCCGCCGACCTCGAGCACCTTGTCGGGGTCATGCGATTGGGCTGCGGCTTCGGCCTGACCTGCCACGTCGACAAGACCCTTGGCATAGTCTTTCCAGTCCGCACCGCGGCCTGCAGCATATTCAGGCTCCTGCAGTGTTGCCCCATACTTTTTCAGGGCGCGGGCACCCTCGAGGACTTCTTGCCATTCCGCCGCGGTTTGCGGCACGATCTCGCGCGATCCATTCTCGTCGCTGATGAACTGCACGGCGTTCCAGAAGGTTTCCGCGGCAGGCTGGACATGCAGGAGCATCTCCGCCTTGATGTCGGCGGCCTTTGGTTCTTCCTGCGCCGAGCATCCGCTGCATAACAAGATCGTTGCGGCACTGATTGCGAGTATTCTTCCCATTGTTGCCCCTCGTTGCAGATCGCTGGCCGCGATGCGGCACTTCTGTCGAAGTTCTGTCAGCCATGCGCGTGCAACGGAAATGATTTGCGGTAACTTTTAGGTTACACGCCCGTCACGATCGGAAGGACAGACGGGGCCGGGCATTGCAAGTTCGCCGCCTGAGCCGGTTTCAGGCAGGTTTTGGCCCTACGCGCTGCCGGCAGGTGGATTGCGGCGCTGTTGCGCGATGCGCCCCACGGTCCGGCGATCCGTACCCGTATCGAACCGTTTCACCACGTTCAACGGGCCCATCAGGTGGCGTCGGTGGGAACTGTCTGGCGAGGATATGCCCGGGAAGGGGGAGTCAATTCCTGCTATGCGCCGCACGTCGCGGTTTCGAGCACCATACTGAGACTGCCTGCAAGAATGGGTCGGTCGGTACGAACGCAATCAGGCCGGATGTACACGACATCGCCATCTTCAACTTCGGGCTTCAGGCTTCGGGCCTGCGCAGGAACCGGCCCGGGGAAACGCCGGTCCAGTCCTTGAAGGCGCGGGAGAAGACTGCGGTGTCGGAATAGCCCAACTGCTCGGCGGCCACCGCCAGCGAGATTCCCGGCTTGGACAGGATTGTCCGGGCCCTTTCCTTGCGGGCTTCTTGAAGGAGTTCCCGGAACGATGTGCCTTCCTCGGTCAGGCGCCGACGCAGCGAGCGTTCCGAGAGCTTGAGTTCCGCCGCGACCGTGACGCAGCCGACATGTGTCCGTCCGAGCCAGCGCGCGATGACGTCTTTCGTCAGGGACACGATACTCTCGTTCGGTGCTGCTTCCGGCCCCATCAGATCGAGCAGGTGCCATTCGAGGATGTTTCGCAGCTTGAGGTCTTCCGAGGGAACCGCACTGACGAAAGGCTGGTCAAGGTCATCGTTCCGGATCACCAGGCCGTTGGCCAGTTGATTGCCCACGACAGGTGCCCGGAAAAATTGCTCCAGACGGTTCTCGCGGTTCTTGATCGCATGTTCGAAATGCACACCGGCAGGGGCCCATTTCGGGGTCGTGAGTTGCCTCGCCAGATTGACGAAGCTCGAAATGGCGAACTCGGCATCCTGAGCCCGCGGCCAGACGTTTTCATCCTCGATGCGATACCAATAGGTCGTGGTCTCGTGATCGCGCTGGCAGTCGAACAGCGTCCGGGTTTGCATGCGCGACTGGAACAGCCCGAGATAGTTCATTGCACCCCGCAGCGTTCCCGAAGCGCGCAGCAGTGCGTAGAACGGTCCCATGTCCGCCAGACCGAAATTCATTCCCACTTCAAGCCCCAGATAAGGGCGCTGGAACTTGTGCGCCGCCTGTTCCATAAAGGCGACATAGCGATGGAGCGGTATGAAATCGTAAGGTGTTTCAAGCTGCGACCGAAACAATCCATGTTCGCGTAGCAGTGGATCGATCCGCTTGCCCACATCGGACAGCACGTCGAGCAGGGCCTTCAGAAAAAGCAGCCGGATCGTTCCCAGATTGCCTTTCGATTGGCCTTCGGAGGGCGGGAGAGAATTGGCTTCCAGCATGATAGAGATGGATACTGGCCGATTATGCAAATGGTCAATCCCTAGCTGCAATTTACAGTAATCATGGGAGGGCCGAAACCGCGCAATAAGCTGTCAGGTGTCGGTCTTGGCTGCGAATAATGGGAAAAGCGGCAAATAAAAGGTGTGCATGTGTCCGATTTGAGCTCCGATGCCCAAGTGGCTCCAGAAGCTGTTCACGCCGTGAGGATGTCCGAAAATGACAAGGATGGTAGCGATCTCCTGAGTGCACTGCCCCGGGTGGATTTTCTCTATCTTTCAGAACCCGACATGATCCGCGCGGGCGTCACGAACATGTCCCAGTGCGTTGATGCCATGGAGGAGATGTTCCACCTTCTGCATATCGGCGACTATCGCATGGCAGGCGGGAACAACAATTCGCACGGCGCGATCGTGGTCTTCCCCGAAAATTCGCCATTCCCCGACATGCCCAAGCCGACCACCGATCGTCGCTTCATGGCGATGCCGGCCTATCTTGGAGGGTCGTTCTGCACCGCAGGCATGAAATGGTACGGATCGAACATCGAGAACCGCGACAAGGGCCTGCCGCGTTCGATCCTGACTTTCATGCTCAATGATGCCGACACCGGGGCGCCGCTGGCGCTGATGTCGGCCAACCTTCTTTCGGCCTATCGGACAGGGGCAGTGCCCGGTGTCGGAGCGCGGCATCTTGCCCGGCGGGATTCGCGCGTGGTGGGCATCGTTGGCCCGGGTGTCATGGCGCGCACTTCGCTCGCTGCGTTCATGGAGACCTGCCCGCTGATCGATACATTGAAGATCAAGGGACGAGGGAAGGCCAATCTCGACGCTTTCACGGGATGGGTTGCGGAAACCTACCCGCAGATCACCACGATCAAGGTTGTGGAAACCGAAGAGGAAGTCGTCCGCGGTTCCGATATCGCCACCTTCTGTGCCTCGGTTGCGACCGGCGATCCGTCGAAATATCCGACAGTGCGCCGTGAATGGGTGAGCCCCGGCACATTCCTGTCGATGCCTGCGCCCTGCAACATCGACGAGGGCATGCAGGGCCCGGAAATCAGGAAAGTCCTGGACTTCACAGGCCTGTACGAAGCCTATCTCGAGGAGCTTCCGGCGCCGCGCCATGTTCACGTGCCTTCTGTCGGCGTTCGCTTCTTCGACCTCGTCGAAGAGGGCAGCCTGCCACGCGAGGCGCTCGAGGACCTTGGCGCGATCGTGTCTGGCGACGCGCCCGGCCGCCAGAACGACGAGGAGATCTTCATTCTCTCGGTAGGCGGCCTGGCGGTCGAGGACGTGGCCTGGGGCACCGTGATCTATCGCAATGCCGTCGCCAACGGGATCGGCGTCAAACTCAACCTGTGGGACGCGCCGGCACTGAAATAGTCGGATTGCCAACGCTTCATCAATTCTAACCAGGAGTCTCCATGCCTGAAGTCATCAAGGTCAAGACCGGAAACAAGTTCGAGGATCTCGGTTCCTATTCGCGGCTGGTCGCCGTGGACAACATGATCTGGGTGTCCAACACTGCCGGACGCAATCCGCGAACGAAACTGATCCCGGAAGATCTGACCGAACAGACCAATCAGGTGCTCGACAACATTTCCGGTGCGCTGGCCGCGGTCGATGCGGTGCTGGAAGATGTCGTTTCGGCGCGGGTGTTCGTCCAGTTCCCCGAGGATATCGACACGATCATGGCGGCATACGGCAAGCGCATGGGCGGCATCAATCCGACCCTGACCATGACCTGCCCTCCGCTGGGCGCCGCCCAGTACAAGGTGGAAATCGACGTGGTTGCCGTTCGCGGCGTTTCCAAGGCCGACGTCAAGGAACTGCTCGTCTCCCAGTGACAGTCAGCCCCGCGCGTCGCGGGGCTGATCCAAACTTTCAAGGCCCTTGTTTCATGGCTCCTCAGATCGTTCCGGTCCAAACATCACCCGCCCTGCCGAAGCAAACCACCGTTGTGGTGATCGGTGGCGGCATCGTCGGGCTTTCCACCGCACTTTGCCTGGCCGAGCGCGGCGTACCCGTGGTGGTGATCGAGAAAGGTCGGATCGCCGGCGAACAATCGTCCCGCAACCTTGGCTGGGTGCGCAAGGTGATGCGCCCGGTGCCCGATCTGCCGATGGCTCAGGCGGCAGAACGGCTGTGGGCGCAGACGCCGCAGCGCGTGGGGGATGATTGCGGCTTTCGCCAGGCCGGGATCGCCTATGTCTCGCGCACGCCGGAAGAACTTGCAGTCCATGAAAGCTGGCTGACGTCGGTGCGCGGATCGGGGGTCGATTCCCGAATGCTGACACCGGGTCAGGTCGCGGAGCTTTTTCCCGGGAGTACCGGGACGTGGGCCGGGGGGATCCTCACCCCGTCCGATGGACGGGCTGAGCCGACCATGGCCTCGAGCGCCATTGCCAAGGCCGCAATGGCCAAGGGCGCCATCATCGTCGAAAATTGCGCGGTGCGCAAACTGGAGACCACCGGCGGGGCGGTCAGCGGCGTGGTGACCGAACAGGGGGAAATCCGCTGCTCGCAGGTGGTGTTGGCCGGTGGCGTATGGTCGCGCAGGTTCCTTGGGAACCATGGCGTAAGGCTGCTGACTTTACCGTTGGTCGCCGCGGTTTTGCGGACCGAACCGATGGACGGGCCGACCGACTGCGCCGTGGGCGGCACGGATTTCTCGTTCCGCAAGCGGCTTGATGGCGGCTACACCATCACCCAGCGAGGTGCCTTGTTCGCCCCGCTGACCCTCGACCACTTTCTGATCGGGCTGAAATATCTGCCCACACTGATGGCCCAGTGGCGCAACTTGCGTGTCTCGTTCGGACGCGAGTTCTTCGACGATCTGGCGTTGTCGCGGCGCTGGAAGGCAGATGCCCTATCGCCCTTCGAAAAGATCCGGACCATGGACCCGGATGTCAGGCATTCGCTTAACGAGGAAGCGATGCGCAATCTGATCGCGGCCTGGCCGGTCTTTGCAAAGGCGAAGATCGCACAGGAATGGGGCGGAATGATCGACGTTACGCCGGATTCCATGCCTGTGATCGGCCCGGTCGCGCGCTTGCCGAACCTTACCCTGGCAACGGGTTTTTCCGGCCATGGTTTCGGGACCGCGCCGGCGGCCGGTGAAATTGTCGCCGATCTGGTGACCGGAAAGACGCCGGCGCTCGATCCCACTCCCTACCGCCCGGATCGCTTCTGAGCCTTTTCAGCTCTGGCTGCGTCGGGCGGTAGCGACGGTTCCGGCTTATCCGAATTCGTAGTTGCCTTCGAGCCGCATGCAGACGGCTTTGGGCTCGGTAAATGCGTGGACAGCCTCGCTGCCGAACTCGCGCCCAAGGCCCGAGAGCTTGCCTCCCCCGAATGGCATGGCGAGATCCAGAACGTTGTGGGTATTGAGCCACACCGTCCCGGCATCGATCCGTTCGGCCAGCAGATGCGCATGGTCGAGGTTGCGCGTCCAGACGCTGGCGGCAAGGCCGAACGGGGTGTCGTTCGCCATCGGCACGATCTGTGAACGGTCGGTGATGCGCGTTGCGCAGACCACCGGGCCGAAGATCTCCTCGCGCATTACGACCATGTCGGGATCGACATTTGCAAGCAGCGTCGGGCGATAGAACCAGCCTGCCGTCTCTTCGACGCGTCCGCCGGCCACCACTTCGGCACCTTCTTGCACGCCTGCAGCGACGATTTGGCTCACGCGATCGCGCTGGCGTGGCGAAATCAGGGGGCCGATCTGCGTTGCCGGATCGAAGGGGGACCCCAGTCGCAGGGCTTCGGCGATGCCCGCCACTCCGTCCATGACCCGATCATAGACCGCATCCTCGACCAGCAGGCGCGAACCGGCCGTGCAGATCTGGCCCGAGTTGGAGAAGATTGCCGCGGCCGCGCCGGGAATGGCGCGATCCAGATCCGCATCGGCGAGGATGATCGTGGGCGATTTCCCGCCAAGTTCCAGGGTCACCCGCTTCATGGTCGCAGCCGAGGCCGCCAGGATGCGTTGGCCGGTCGCCGTCGATCCGGTGAAGGCAATCTTGCGCACGCGCGGATGATCGACAAGGGCCGCGCCCGCCTCGGCGCCGTAGCCGGTGACGATGTTGACGGCGCCGGCAGGGAAGCCGGCTTCGACGATCAGTTCGCCCAGCCGCAACGTGGTGAGCGAGCTTTCCTCCGACGGCTTGAGCACTACGGTGCACCCGAAGGCGATCGCAGGCGCAATCTTCTGGATCGCCTGTCCGATCGGGAAGTTCCACGGCGTGATGCCGCCGACCACGCCGATGGGGCGGCGCTGCGTATAGGCGCGATAGACGGCGTCCTCAGGCACCAGCGGGTTGTGGGTCACATACTCGCCGTTGATCTTGGACGCCCACCCGGCGAAATAGCGCAATCCGTCGATGGTGAACTGCAGATCGATCGCATTGGTCACGGCAAGCAGCTTGCCGCTGTCGAGCGATTCCAGCGCCGCCAGTTCCTCGCGATAGCGTTCGACCAGCAGCGCGAGGTTCTCCAGCAACCGACCGCGGTCCAGCGGGCGCATCGCCTGCCATGCGCGGCTTTCGAAGCAGGCGTGCGCGGCATTCACCGCCCGGTCGACATCCTCGGCAGAGCAGGCCGCGAATGACATGATCGTCGCGCCGGTTGCCGGATCTATCGCATCGATCGTCCGTTCGGCACCGCGCGGCTGGACCAACTCGCCGTTCAGGAGGATACGCCCTGATGGGAGCCTGATTTCGGGGCGTTCGAAATGGGCAGTGTTCTGAGAGGACATTGTCGTTTCCATAGGGTTAGGCAGCGAGGCAGCGGTTCGTTGCAGGCTGCAGGATTTGAAGGGCGGACTTTTCGCCGTCGAGGTTGAGGGCGATGCGGGGGCCGAATGCCCCGGCACTGCGAACATGCGTAACCGATCGCTGGCCGCAGATGGCGAACAGCACCATCACGACACAGGCGAACGATTGGATCTCGGGTGGATATGCACCAGGAACGTAGGCCGACATCAGGGGGATAATTCCGGCCACGACGCTCATCGCCGCAGCGTAGGTCAGGATCGCGAGAACTGTCGTCAAGGCACGGGTGGTCCTGCGACAAGGCGCTCCGAAATTGGCCGCGTTGGCCGCGAGTGCTCCTGTTTTCTGCGTCATTCCGCCCCCGTGGCACGGCTGGTTATTCTATCGCGCAATGAATGACGATCCACCCGAAAGGCGGTATTGCGCAGGTGCCATCTTAGTTTGCATGTTCGGCCACGCCCTGCCGGGACAGGTGTCCTTCCCGTATCGAGTGCCGATTTTCTCGATACAATCTCGGCGTGCTGTCTCGCTTGCCAGTGGGGCAGCCTATCCGTTGAGCTCGATCAGGTTTGCCAGCATCCGGTTGAGCACGTCGCGGCACACCTGGCGTTCCGCCTCCGCTATACCCTCGCTCAATGTCGTGAAGTATTCATCCATTGCCGGCCAGTTCTCGAAAAGCTGATCGCGGCCCTTGTCGGTGAGCATGACTTCTCGGCGGCGTTGGTCATGTTTCGGAACTCGACGTTCGACCAGGCCCTGGATAACCATGGCATCGACTGCACGACTGATAGAGGATTGCTCCGTGAAGGTACGGGCGGAAATCTCGTTGATTGTCAGTCCGTCCTCGATCTGCAGGATCGACATCGTCCGCAGGGTTACCAGATTGAGGTTGTTCTTCTGCAGCATGCGCCTCTGCGTGGCCTGGCCGAGCATGGCCAGCCGATTGACGAGGTAGGGCAGGGAGCGTTCCAGCTCTTCATAGGTGCAAGGAGGGGTGGATTTGCTCATGCAGGGTCTCCAGTGCCTGCCCGGACGGGAGCTTGCCATGCCAGTTGCGGATCGTCCTCTCGCTGGCCCGTCCGGTCATGGCCGATGGAGCCCGGGGCACTCGCGAACTGATTATCGGGAAGTCCCCATGTGCACAGATGCACAGCGTTGCCCTGTCCGGGGAACTGTGCGACGAAGGCATTGCGCCCGTCATTGCAGCTGTGGATCTGTCTGGTCGGCGCCATGATCTCCCCTTCGCCAAAGCCGGTAATACGCAGCCGCGCCTTTGCTGCGTAATGCGGACTGTCCGGCGAGGGAGCAAGTGCATTTCAATCGATGATGTTGATCGGCTCCAGCGCGCGCTCCCGGACGCATCGCTGCGGCGAATGGCCCGCGTGGCGGCCAGCGCGTCCATGGATGGGGAGATCGGTATGCCTCGAACGGCTCTGGTGGATGGGGTGGAACGGTCAGTCGGTTCGAATATCGAAGCGTTGCGCGTTCATGGCAAAGCCCGGCAGGTAGCGGCGCAGGATAGCTGCCTCGATCGTTGTCCGTTCACTGGCGTCGCGCGCCTTGCTCATTTCCGCGTCCACAAGTTCTTCGTCGCGCCCGAACTCCCGGATTCCGGCGAGATCGGGCCAAACCAGCCAGAAGGATTTGCCATCGGCGGAGATCCAGCCCGGCGCGATCTGCGGCGAATAGGCGCGTGCCTTCGGATCTCCACCCGGCGTCCAAGCGGTGTCTTCGTGGATCTGGCGCCACGGACCCCAGGGATTGTCCGATACCCACAGGCCCAGATAGCTGGGCTTGCCGAATTCGGTTCCATCGGGTGCGCAACCGATCCCGGCGCTGGACATCATGTAAAGCCCCAGCGGTTCATTCCAGACCACGCTGGGCAGCCAGGATTCGACCACGAGATCGCCCGGGAACAGGTTGGTGTAGTTGACCCAGCCGCGCGGGAAGGTGTGTACCGGCCGGCGGTCGGCGATGTCGGCCGACCAGCGTGCCCTGCCGCTGCCCGCGCGGCCGGCGAAAAAGCGATAGGCGGAGCGATCGAGCAGCCGTTCCTTGGGGACGCGGAACAGCATCAACTGGTTCATCAATCCGTCGACGCTGCCGTTGAGGCCATAGACATAGACGTACCCGTCGCGGTTTGCGCCATAGGCCCGGCCTTGCTGGAGGAAGGCGAGCAGGGAAAAGCAGCCGTCGGGTTCGTTGAAGAAAGGAAACCGCGTTCGCGATTGCTCGTTCCAGTCCTCCCAAACGACCGGGCGGGAACCGTCAAGGTTCTGCCACGTGGCCCCGCCATCGGAAGAATGGATCAACTTGGCGCCGGTCCAGCGCCGTGGCCGGTCTTCGGCCGCATCGAGCGTGGCGAGGAACTGATAGAGGTTCTGGCCAATCGCGATGACGCCATTGCCATAATAGTGCGGGGCGTTTTCGGGATGGGCCGCGCGATCGACGAAAGGATAACCGTCGAGTTGTGCGAAGCGCACGTCGCTCGGCGGCCCTTCTGCAGTCCACAACCGGGTGCTGAAGAAGGTGGCGGGGGGAGGGGCCCAGCCGGGGCCGTCGTTGACGACAACGATCTGCCGGCCATCCGCAGCCACGGTCATCTTGTAGCCATCGCCCTGACCGCCGAGGCGGGTTACCGTGCCGTCAACCGGCACAGCCCCGTTCACGGCCGCTGCGCCGCGTCGCGGGGCAGCGGCAGAAAGCGGGGAAACGAGAGGACCACCAATGCTGGTGGCGAGGCCCAGCGCCAGTGAATGGCGCAAGAAATCGCGTCTGGGATTCATCGATGGTCTCCCGTGGTGGGCCGTCCCAATCAGGCGACGGCCCTTGTGGCGTTTACTGGATTTCGTCGGCGGTTTTCATTTCGATCGTGCCGTCGTCGCCGACCTTGAACAGCGGATCTTCACGCTCGCAGAAGTATTCCTCGATCACGTATTCCGGATTGCGCTTGTATCCGTAAGTGAAAGTGTAAGGTTCCACGAGCCTCGGGTCTTTGATCGTGATGACGTCCTCGAGCAGATCCGGTCCGGTCAGGCGGATGCGCTCCGTGATCTCCATTTCCGAGCTGAACGGAATCTCGAAGAATACAGGGCGTTCCTTGATGCCCTTGGTGGTAATGACCAGGGTGTCCCCTTCCCAGTGGCCGGTCGAGAAGCCGTAGAAGTTGGGGTTGAGCTCATCGGCAGCGGGCATCGGACGATCGAGATAGATGCGGCGGGTCTGGGTCAGGAACTCTGCGAGCACCGTCACCTGGCCCGGCGTCTGGAGGATCTCCAGCGGGAAGATCGCGCCCATGATCGCCGGCATGCCTTCAGGCAGGCACTGGGTGCTGGCATCGACGCGCGGAGTGCCGGCCTTGAGCAGTTCCTCACGTTCTGTGCGCAGCTTCTTCCATTGGGATGCCCAGGGCTCTTTCAGTTTCGGACCGTCGCCCGGTACCGGTAGCTCCAGAAAAGACAGCTCGGATCCGGCGAAGGGATCGGGGTACATTTCCCAGACGCCCGAGATATCCGTCCCCTGGATCTTTACGTCGCGGACCGTTGCGGCCTGGCCTGTTTCGGCGCGGACCGTCTCTGCGTGGCTACTGACCGATGCCAGTGCGACCGTAAGAACAAGTGCGAGTTTCGATTTGAACATTTGATTTCCCCCTCCTGGCCGAACTCGGCCAGGCGTCATTTTTTCTCGAGTTCGGGACGATGGCTTACCAGCTGGAGAGGGTACGTCCGTCGGGAACCTTGATGCTGTTGAGCATCCCGCCCGGCTTGCCGTTGCGGAGCGGATAGTAGGTGATGTCCACCTTGTCGCCCGGCTTGATCGTGTTGAACTTCCAGCCACTCTTGCGCAGCATGTTCACGCTGCTGCATTCGAGGACATAGCGGGTGACCTTCGATCCCTCGGTGACGTTAACGACGACGAACGAGTGAGGATTGGTGAACCTGAATTCTGCAACAGTGACCTGAGCCTTGGCGAGCTTGGTCGTCTGGTCAAACATCGCGAACGAATGGTGAGCCAGAGCCGGAGTGGCGACAGCGGCGCCCAGCGCGCCGACGCCGGCTGCAATGACTGCGATCTTTCCGAATAACTTCATGAGACTTCTCCATCTGAGGCTGACCGGGGGGAAGATGCAGTTGGCAACGAGGGTTGGATGCCCCGAAATTTGCGGACCGACGTTGTCTTTCACGTCGCCCCGTTCATTGGGCCTGAACCTGAGTTGCACTGGCTTTGCTGCGCTTCACCTCTGTCGTCGCACCGTGGTTGCTTGTGGGTTCTACTTGGGGCCATCGCGTCGGCCGGCGAAGGCGATTACAGTTGTGAAACCGTTACATCTTAAATCCAAATCTATGTTATATAAGTGTTTTATTTGTAACCTTGCAAGTCACGATGGGTGTCGAAAATGGGCGCATAAACCGTGTCTGGCATCGAGTGGCATGGGTAGAACAAGATTATGTGTCGTTCAGAAACCGGAAGCTTACAGTGAACGAGCCGGTGATTGGAGGCCGGGCCGATGAAATATGCTACCTGCCATTCTATTGTCGGCGTGACTGCGGATCCTCCGCCTGCGATGAACTGTTGCTATTTGTGCATTGAATGGTGCAATATCGATTCATTGTTACGCCACGTAAACTATGGACTGGAGCGGTGATCCTGTGAGTTCGGCCCGTTTGAATCAGGACGACGCCCGCTTGCTCGCTGCAGCCGACACGGTGCGCGGGGCTCTCGAAGGAAGCCGTTCTGACCGCCTGCTTCGTCTGTTCGACTATTTGCTGACGAAAACGATGGCTGGCGAAACCCCGTCGGAACAGACAATTGCCTCGGAAGCCTTCGCCGACGAAAATTTCCTGGACACCGGACAGGATGCCAACGTTCGGGTCTACGTGCATCGTTTGAGAAAGGCGCTCGACAGTGCCTTTGCGGAAATCTCCGGGCCGAGGCTCTACATTCCCGTGGGGGAGTATCGCATCTGTCTGAGCGATGAGGACGACGGCGAAGTTACCGGGCAACCTCAGCCGGAATCGGGGGTAACGGTACGCGGCGGGCCTCGCTACAGGCGCATGGCGGCTATGGTCGCTGCGGCACTTGTCTGCGTGATCGCGGGATGGTGGTGGCTGAATCGGTCGACGCCGCCGCTGGCGCAGACCCAGGTATGGCAGGCCTTCGATCAGAGCGAGCGCCCCCTCGTCGTCGTGGTGGGCGATTACTACCTTTTCGCGCAACTCGACTCTCCGGGCGGGACACCGGATGCCGGGCCGCAGCTGGTGTGGGACAAGGAGGTCCCCACCCGTGAAGACCTGACGATTCTGCAGATGCTCGATCCCGCCCATGCGCACAGCATTGTCGATTACAACCAGCAGTTCGTAAGCGGTGGATCGATTCAGGCGCTTTCGGCAGTTCGCGCCGATATCAATCAGCTGCCTTCGCTCCGGAGGCGGTCGACCAGGCTCGTGGCGGCCTCGCAGCTGACCCCGGAAATGCTCAAGGCTTCAGACATCATTTATGTCGGGCAGTTCAATGGCATGCCGCCACTGCTCAAGGATCCCCTGGGGCAGGCATCCGGTTTTCGGATTGAATCGGGCTTCGAGGGCCTGACCGATGCGGCAAGCTCGAAGCGTTATCAGTCGGACGGAATGGTACTGACCGACGAACGGATCGCGCGCAGGGACTATGCCTATCTTGCGAGCGTACCCGGCCCGGCAGACAATCGCCTTCTGGTGATCGCGGGGATAGGGGACGCCGGTCTCAAGGAAGCCGCGCAACTGGTCGGGAACTTCGACCAGCTGGAACGTCTAGCGGCCAATCCGGCCAAGTTGCGCAGCGGTTTCGAAGCGCTGTACCGGGTGCGGACGATCGAACACGTCAATGTGGGGGCCACTCCGGTGCTCGACAGGCCGCTGAAATCGGGCGAGATCTGGGACAGTTCCGGCAATGTCGCGCCCTATCGCCCCTTCGACACGAAAGCCGATTCCCCGGCGCCAGAATAAAGCCAATGTTGCAGGGGAATGCAGGCTGGCCGGGACCAGAAACAATCCGGCCGCTTTAGCAATTTCGATGAGCCCGCGTGAAAGGCAAATTTCGCTTATGAATATCGGTAACTCCATGCGCTTCGGTCTTCTTCTTTCCGCGCTTCTTTCCACTGCGGCTCATGCTGACCCGGTCGATGATCTGGTCGCGGCGGAGATGGAGCGCAGCAAGACGCCCGGCGTCGCCATCGCGGTTGTCGACGAAGGTCGTCTGGCGCGGGTGCAGTCCTTCGGACAGGCCGATATAGAGCATGGCGTGCCGGTTCATCCCGATACGATGTTCAAGATCGGCGCCACCGGCATGCAGTTGACCGCGGCAGCCGTCATGCTGTTGGTGGAAGACGGCAAGATCGAACTGGACGCGCCGGTGAAGCGCTACCTGTCGGGAGTGCCCGCCAAGTGGGCCAAGGTAACCGTGCGCCAGTTGCTCGATCACACTTCGGGCCTGCCAGCCACGCCGAATGGCGATTTTCGGGCAGAGTATACCAATGCAGAGCTGCTCGACATCATTGCCTCGCAGGACATCAATTCTCCGGCCGGAGCCCGCTGGCGTTTCAGCTATGCCGGATACATCGTGCTTGGCTTCATGATCGAAGAAGTTACCGGCGAACACTGGACGAAGTTCATGGATCGCCGGATCTTCAAACCGCTCGGCATGCAATCGGCGCGGGGCATCGACGAAATGGCGATCATCCCCAACCGGTCGACGGGATACGAACTGCGCGAAAAGGGTTTGCGCAATGCGGAATGGATCTCCCAGACTGCGAACTCCACGGCCGACGGTTCGCTCTACCTCTCGGTACTCGATTATGCGGCGTGGGCGAATGCCGTTTCACAGCGACGCCTGCTGAGCGCGAAATCGTGGGACATTCTGGCGAAGAAGGCGAGCCTTGGCGACGGACAGAGCTGCGCATACGTGCCGGGATGGTCGACCGACCGGCAAGGCAAGCAGGTGACATGGAGCCAGGCAGGCAGCTGGCAGGGTTTCCAGACCTATACCCTGCGGTATCCGGGGCGGGATCTTACCGTTGTGGTCTATGCCAACGGCGAGAAGGCCGACGCCCGCTACCTCGCGCGGAGTATTGCGGGTTTGACCGATCCTGCGCTTGCAGGCGCGCCGGCCAGCCCGCGCAGCGATGCGGACGCAAATGTCACGGCCAAGGCCCGCGCACTGATCGAGGCGATTGTTGCCGGTCGCACGACGCAATCCGATTTCGTCGATTTCGCTGAGCTCGATTATAACGAACTCACGGCGCTTTACGCCGGAATGCTGGGTGAGCTTGGGCCGCTTTCCGATTTTGCGCTGTTCGACCGACCGGCGCAATGCGGTGAAACCCTGTATCGCTACCGTGCGCGCTTCGCCAAGGGCGTCGTCGAGATACGCATGGGACTGGCCTCGAACGGTAAGGTCGCCACTCTCGACATCGTTCCGTTGAAGGATTGGAACGAGCCGCTTTAGGCCTTTCCCCCAGGACGCAGGTCCGCTCCGTTCCCTGTGGACGGGGCGGGTGAGCTGGAGATGGTCGGTGCATTCGATGTGCCGACCGGCTTTCGTGAATACGCGTGGATCTGTATTCGGTTTCGGCCGGCGTTACCCTGTAAATATCCTGCGCAGCGAGAGCTTGTTCGTCTTGCGCCTTTAGGGTTCAGACGATCGGCACGAGGTATTGCGTCATCCGCTCGCGTATATCTTCAGGCCAGGGTTCGGATTTCCGAGTCTCAAGGTTCATGCAGACAAGAGTTCCCGTGGCCCGGAGCCGAACCAGACCCCTTGCGGTGAATACGGCGTCGTAGCAACAACTGCTGCGACCGATCCTGCCGGGCGTGAGCAGTATCGTCAGTTCCTCGCCAAGGGTGCTGGGTGCCTCCAACTCTGCAGATAGCTGTACGGTAGGAACCCCGATGCCGCGATCCAGGTGCATGGAATTGAAGCTTGCCCCGAGGCCCCGGGCGAACCAGTCCTCGACCGCAGCATTGAGCATTTCGAAATAGCGGGGATAGAAGACGATCCCGGTGTCATCGATATGGGCGGAACGGATTTGCCCGGTTGTCCTGAACGTCATAACCCGCGTTCCTTCAATCCAAAGACAGGTTCTGCGGTCGAGATCAGTTCAGGGCGTGAACTGAAACGAGGCGCTTTTGGGACGGGGCACCGCTGCTCCCGGTGACCTCGAACAGAGCCTCGAAGTTGCGCGCACCGCCGATCTTGCGTTTCAACGCAGAAATGACATGTGGTGTCTTCATGAGGTCGACAATGGCATTGGTTCCACTGTCGCCGATGCCGGCCAGCACGATCATGCGACGTCCGGAGGAACCGGTTCGGACGGCAAGATAGCCGTAGTCCTTTGCGGATGCCGAACCTTCGCCTCGATAGACCTGGCCCTGGAATTTCCTGCGCTTCGCGACATCGACCAGACCGTCGTAGCCTTCCGGACGGAAGCGGGACTGGGCAAAGACCCGCGATTCCAGAATTCCAAGCTGTGACAGCCGGCCTACGTAAATGATGTCATGGCTCTCGAGCAGATCGGCACTCAGTGCGGAGACGGGAACGAGTTGGCCGGTTTCGCCAGTGGCCCCGCCAGTCAGGCCAAGCCTGTCCTGAACTGTCCAGGCAGCTTCGACCGAACCGATGGGCGCAAAGTTCAGATCGAAATCGAACAGTTCGTAGAAGGACTCCGGATGGGCTTTCAGATACTCGCTGAAATCGTCGCGCGTCTGGACCTCGGGATTGAGGATCATCCGCCGGATACTGCGCTGGTCGGGAGTTTCGGCCAGCAAGCGGCTGTCGCCTACAGCGATCAGCGGCTTGGACAACTTGGCCGCGTCTCCGAGCAGGGCCTGGCGGCTGCCGCTCTTGCTTGCCGTCGAAATCGAAGCCGTCGACCAGAGGCTCCAACCGATGAATGCCACGCAGGCGCAGGCGATGAGGACCAATCCGATGGAGAGGGCCGGGGGCAGCCCGATCAACCGTCTCAGCCATGCCGGCAGATCGGCGTCGCTGTCCGTAGCCTCGCCGTCTTGCAGAACGATCCGGTATACCCCCTTCGGAATGACGAGGCGCGGACCTTCTTTGCCGTGATAATAATCGTCGATTCGCTTGCGCAGGCGATGGACATAGACCCGCACGCCCGATCCTGCGGTGGAATCCAGCATGGCGTCGTTGCCGAAAAGGGCGATGGCAAGCTCGACTTCCTTGGGCGAGCGGTGGTCGCGAGAACGCTCAACCAGGAGATCGAACAGAGCGAGCTGATTGGATGACCGCCCCTTCGCCAGAACTTCGCGAAATCGTGCGGTTTCAATTTCGTAGGCCGTTTGAGTCTCGTCAGCAGCTTCTGGCTTCATTGATCTGTTGGCCTCGATCCCCAATAGTGCCCCACTACCTGCGGGAGAACCCTTGTAACGTCCCGCAGCCGGTCATGCTGTTACCCCCGTATGGCATAACCGCAACGCCTATGTTGCACTGACGCACAGCCTGAGGCCATCGCGTGTGGAGAGTTTAGGCGCAGATCGACATATTTCAATCTTGAAATATGTCGGCGGGGCAGTTGCCTTCGGCGCGAGGCAAGCCGGGATTCCGCGTCGCAACCTGAAGCCGGGTGGCAAACCAAACGCTGCGCCGGTATTCGACCCAAGATGCCAAGAAATTGACCGACCCTGCAATCAGTCCGCATTCCTCTGAGATACTAGACTGACGCTTTGGGGGCTCGGTGATCGGGCACTGACAGGAGTGGGTGAATGAACGGGTTTGGCGGCTTGGCGAAGCGGATGCTCAGCGTAGGGAGGCGTTCCGGCTGGCTGGTTCTGTCAGCGGTCGCAACGATACCAGCCATGGCGTCCGGTGTGCCCGAAGTCGGTTTTCCGGTCGAAGCGCCGGGCCCCGGGCCCTTCACCTTTCCCAGCGCAGAACAGTCTTCGGTGAAAGTGGAGATTGTTGCCCGAGGTCTTGTGAATGTCTTCAGTCTCGCTTTCCTGCCCAATGGGGATGCATTGATCGTGGAGCGCGGTCAGCGGCTGCGCCTGCTGCGGCATGCCACGGGTCCCAATCCGGAGTTGGTGCCACAGCCTGTTGCCAACGCACCGGAGTATTCCAAAGCCGAGCATCTGAATCCGCTGGACATGATGGGCATTCAGGATGTGAAGCCCGACCCGGATTTTGCGAAGAACCGGCTGGTGTATTTCACTTACAACCGACCGGACGGCTACGATCCCGTCGAAAAGAGGATCAAGGGCGTCACGGTGCTTGCCCGGGCCAGGCTCGATGACCTGCGGCTGACCGACATCAAGGATCTCATGGTCGGCGAATCGCTGATTGGGCCCGGCAGCTCGCGGATCATGATCGGTAACGATCGGCATATCTACATGTCCGTGGGAGCGCTGAGCGAACGAGATATCGAGAGTTCTCAACGCACCGATAATATTTACGGCAAGGTCCTGCGGGTCGGGTTCGACGGCAGCATCCCGGCGGATAATCCGTTCGTCGGGGTCAAGGGCGCGCGGCCCGAAATCTGGACTTACGGGCACCGCGATGCCCTTGGCCTGGCGATCGATCCGCAAACCGGCCGTATTGTTGCTTCCGAGCATGGACCGCAGGGCGGCGATGAGCTGAACGTTCTGATCCCGGGCAAGAACTATGGTTGGCCGAACTACACTTACGGGACGCAATACGGCGGTTCGCCCTTGCCATCGGCGCCGGTCGGTGCCGGAACGCAAGGCCCCTTCCTGATCTGGGCACCGGGCATCGCCCCCAATGGAATTACCTTCTACACCGGGGCGGCGATGCCCGGCTGGAGCAACAATCTGTTCGTCGCCAGCGCCCGGCGCGGTCAGATCAATGGAACAGGTGCGATTATTCGCGTCGTTTTCAACGATCGGCTGGAGGAGATGCGCCAGGAAGTCCTGCTCGATGGCTTGCACCAGCGCTTCAAGGATGTGCGCCAGGGACCGGATGGCCTGCTCTATGCCGTGACGGACGAAGAAAATGCCATTGTTGTACGTATCGGACCGGGCGCCGACGCGTCGCAGGGTACCGCGGCTGCGCGAGACGCAGTCCATCAGTGACCGGGCTAACCCGGTCGTGAACGACGATACGGGCCAGCCAGCGAGCGTTGCGGCGTTCAACCCGGACGGCGGGTTGTAAAGGCGCCGCACCGCCTTTCGCTGCTGGCCTAAGTCCCGGTCACGCGGCCTGCAGGGCCTGCGTCAGCGCTTGTGCCGTGGCGGCCGAGGAGGCGGGGTTCTGGCCCGTGATCAGCAGGCCGTCGCGCACGACGTGGGGGTGCCAGTCGGGTCCGCTGGAGAACTGACCGCCCTTGGCCTTCAGTTCGTCCTCGACAAGGAAGGGAACGACGTCGGTCAGTTCGACGGCGGCTTCTTCGGAGTTTGTGAATCCGGTCACCTTCCTGCCTTCGACCAGCGGCTGGCCGTCGGGCTTGCGTGCGTGGCGCAGGACGCCGGGGGCATGGCAGACGAGTGCGACAGGCTTTTGCGCGGCGAGGAAGTCTTCGATCAGGGCGATCGAATGGCTGTCCTCGGCCAGGTCCCAGAGCGGGCCGTGGCCGCCGGGGTAGAATACCGCGTCGAAGTCTTCGGCCTTCACATCGGCCAGCCGGACGGTTTGCGCCAGCGCGCCCATCGCTTCGGGGTCCGCTTCGAAGCGGCGGGTCTCGTCGGTCTGGAAGTCGGGCTCGTTGCTCTTGGGGTCGAGCGGGGGGCGGCCGCCCTTGGGCGAGGCCAGGGTGATCTGCGCGCCGGCTTGCTTGAGCGCATAATAGGGCGCGGCGAGTTCCTCGAGCCAGAAGCCGGTCTTGTGGCCGGTATCGCCGAGTCGATCGTGCGAGGTGAGGACGATCAGGACTTTCATGGACAACTCCTTGCTATGCGCGCGGCAGTCGGGCGAGGGCTTCGACAAGGGCGTCCACGTCGCTTTCATCGTGGTATAGCCCAAGGCCGATGCGCAGGACTTCGCCTCGCACATCGACGATCACATCCTCGTGACCGAGCGTTTCCTTCCATAGCTGGGCACTGGGATGCGAGAACGCAAGGAAGCGCGCTTGCGGTCCGGTGCCGGGCGCGTTGAGCAGGGTAGCTGCGGCCAGTGGCGTTTCCCCGATGCGTGCGAGCAGCAGGCGCTTGAGGCTTTCGGTCTTCGCACTGATCGCCGCGGTATCGAGGCCCTCCTGCGCCAGCATCACGCGTACCGCGTTGAAGCGGTAGATCCCGGAGGGATCGAAAGTCGCGCCGAGAAAACGCCGTGCGTCGCTGGCATATTCGACGCGTCCGGACGGGTCGGACAGGTCGGCGATCTCGGCGTACCATCCGGTGACCTGCGGCCTCTCGCCGAAGCCGGGCGGGGCGTGCATGATCGCCACGCCTTCGCCGGACATGGCATACTTGTATCCCCCTGCGAGGTAGAACAGCCGGTCGGCAACGCGCGACAGGTCGGTCTGCGCCGCCATGAAGCCGTGATAGCCGTCGATCACGACCCACGGCCCTTCGGGCCGGGCGATCTCGGCAAGCCGCTCGAGCCCCGAGAAGACCTGTCCGGTACCGAACATGACATGGCTGACCCAGACCAGATCGTGCTCGCCTTTTTGCGCGCGGGCGAGGAAACGGTCCTCGAAGTCCGCCCCCGCGAGGGAGACCGTTTCCAGTTCGATCACGCCTGCCTCCAGCCAGCGCGCGGCCTGTCGGCGAAAGCTGTGAAACTCGCCATCGCTGGCCAGGACCCGCAAGGGACGGCGCGGGTGGGCCGAGACGATGCGCACGAAGAAATCGTGCGTGTTCTGCGCAAAGACGACGGTGGACGGGGCGGGCAGGTTCAGTTCGGCGGCGACATGGCGCTGCGCTTCGGGCCAGACTTCGCCCATGACCCGCTCCCACTTGCGGTCGGCGAGGGAGGCCGCATCCTGCCAGCAGGCAAGGTGGCCGGCATGCGAGGCATCCGGCCACAAGTGGTGCGAATGGGCGGCGAAGTGCAGCCTGCCGGGCGCCGCCCCGAGGGCGCGGCTGAACAGGTGCTTGTGCGAGGTTCCCATGATTACAGGCTGGTCCTGAGCGACCAGAGTTCCGGGAAGGCGCGCTTGGTCACGGTAGAGGCGAGATAGGGCACGCCCGATGTCCCGCCGGTGCCGGGCTTGCCGCCGATGATGCGGCTGACCGTAAGCACGTGCTTGTGGCGCCAGGTGGACAGGGCATCGTCGATGTCGACCAGCTTTTCGGCGAGCTGGTAGAGGTCCCAGTGGCGGTGCGGATCGCGGTAGACTTCCAGCCACGCCGCCTCGACCCGGGGCGAGGGTTCGTAAGTCGCGCTGAAATCGCGCTCCAGCGCTTCGGGCGGCAGCGCGAAGCCGGCGCGGGCGAGCGCGCGGTTGGCCTCGTCCCACAGGCTGGGCTGCCGGAGCGCCTTCTCCATTGCCGCCCGCGCATGGGGGCGGTCGGCCTGGAATTCGAGATGCCCCGCCTGCTTGAGGCCGAGCAGGAACTCCATCGTGCGGAACTGGTCGGACTGGAAGCCCGAACTGCTCCCCAGCACCGGTCGGAAGGTCGAGTAGTCGCTGGGCGTCATTGTCGCGAGGACTTCCCAGGCCAGCGTCATGACCGACTGGATGCGGCTCACCCGGGCAAGGCTCTTGTAGGCTTCGATCAGAGCGTCACGCTGCACCAGGTCGATGGCGAGGTGCAGTTCGGACAGGATCTGCTTGAGCCACAGTTCCTTGGTCTGGTGGATGATGATGAACAACAGCTCGTCGTGCTCATCCGAGACGGGGTGCTGGGCGGCGAGAAGGTCGTCGAGCGCAAGATAGCGCGCGTAAGTCATGTCAGTCATGCTCAGGGTTTGGACCAAGCCCAACCGGTCCGCAAGCGCAGGGGCTATACCTCGTTTCGCTTGCATTGGCCCGGCACTGGGAGGATCCTCGCGACTCCGGCGCACCGCCACAAGAGCGGGCAGGATTTCAGGAGATGCAAGCGCGAGGAGAGCGACATGAAGGCAACCAGCAACGGCGCGAAAGTCATTGCGCTCGTCGGACCGACGGGCGCAGGCAAGACGAGTCTGGCAGAAGCGATGCTGTTCGCGGCAGGGGCGATCACCAGACTGGGCGCAGTCAAGGACGGCAACAGCGTGGGCGATGCCAGTCCGGAAGCGCGATCCCGAGGCGGGTCGACCGAGATGAACCTCATGCGCTTTGGCTGGATGGACGAACCCTTCGTGCTGCTCGACGTGCCCGGCGCGCCCGGCTTTTCCGCCGATGCGGAGCAGGCGCTTGCGGTTGCCGACCTGGCGCTGGTGGTGATCGACCCAGATCCGGTGCGCGCCCCGCAGGCGGAACCGGTCCTGCGCCAGCTCGAGGCGATGGAGATTCCGCGGGCCATCTTCGTCAACAGGATCGATCAGGCGCGCGGCAGCATCGAGGAGCTGCTGGAGACCCTGCAGCCTCTCAGTGCCTCTGCATTGGTGGCGCGGCAGATCCCCATTCGCGATGGCGAGCACATTGACGGCTTCGTCGATCTGGCGCTGGAGCGGGCCTATCACTACCGGCCCGGAAAGCCTTCCGAACAGATCCCGATGCCCGCCGACCTTGAGTCGGTGGAAACGGCGGCGCGCTTTCACATGCTGGAGCAACTGGCCGATCACGACGACGTCCTGCTCGAGCAACTGCTGCTCGACGAAGTTCCCAAGCTCGACGTCATCTTCGGTGACCTGACCCGGGAAACGGCGCAAGGGCAGGCGGTGCCGGTCCTGTTCGGGTCGGCCATCAACGGGTTCGGCGTGCGGCGACTGCTCAAGATGCTGCGTCATGACACACCGCCGATGGAGCAGGCGATGGAACGCCTCGGCCTCGGCAAGAATACCGCACAGGTCTTCAAGATCATGAACGGCAGTTCTGTCGGGCGCCTTGCGCTCATGCGCCTGTTCGGCGGTCAGGTTCGCGAAGGGGCCGACTGGGTGGACGAAAGTGGCGAGGCGGTGCGCGCCGGGGCGATCTTCGCCCTGCAGGGCAGTGCGGCGAACAAGCTGCAGCAGACCGATCCGGGCGATGTCGTCGGGATCGCCAAGCTCGACGATGTCGGTGCCGGGCAGCGGCTCGGCATGGCGGGAAACAGGCCGGAACCGGCAGAGCGGGCGGCCATGGCGCCGAACAATTGCGCGCTGGCGATCGAGGTCAAGGACCACAAGGACGAAGTGCGCCTGTCCGCCGCCATCGGCAAGCTGGTGGAAGAAGATGCCGGGCTCGCATGGGCGCCCGACGAGATGACCCGCGAAATGCTGATCCGCGGCCGTACCGACGAACAGCTCGCCGTCGTGCTCGAACGGCTCAAGCGCCGCTATGGCGTGGACGTATCCGCCAGCGCACCGAAGGTCCCCTATCGCGAGACCATCCGCAAGGCGGTGACGCAGCGCGGACGGCACAAGAAGCAGTCGGGCGGGCATGGCCAGTTCGGCGACGTGGTGATCGAGGTGCGTCCGCTCCAGCGCGGCGAGGGCTTCCGCTTCGAAGAGCGCATTACCGGCGGCGCGGTGCCCAAGCAGTGGATACCCTCGGTCGAACATGGCGTGCGCGACGCGATGGAGAGCGGGCCGCTCGGTTTTGAGGTGGTGGACGTTGCCGTGACCCTGGTCGACGGCTCCTTTCACACCGTCGACAGCTCCGAACTGGCGTTCCGGCTGGCCGGGCGTCTGGCGATGGGCGAGGCGCTCGCGGCGGCCGGACCCTACCTGCTGGAACCTTTCGCTCATGTCGCGATCCGCGTCCCCGGTACGGCGACCTCGCGCGTGACTTCGCATCTGGCGAGCCGGCGCGGGCAAATGCTGGGCATCACTCCGCTGGAGGGCTGGTCACGCTGGGACGTCATCGAGATGCTGTTGCCCGGTGCCGAACTGGCAGGGCTCGATGGCGAACTGCGTTCGCTAAGCCAGGGGATGGCGCAATTCGAGGCGCGCTTCGATCACTTCGCCGAAGTCAACGGCAAGCTGGCCAGCGCGATCATTCAGGGTCGTCTCGAACCGGCCTGACGCCGACGCGGACCATGCGCGAGGGGCGCCGTCATCCCTGTCGGTGCCATGGCGGCAGCCCCAAGCGAAAGTCCGCGCCGATCTCTCTTAATAAATAGTTGTACTGCCGGGGATGCAAAGCATTGTAGTGCCCATGAGCAATGCGCCCTATGACCCGCTCGCCGCCTGGCAGAAGTTCGTTCAGGACTGGGAGCTCGAAATCAACGCCTGGTCCGGCAAGTTCACCGAGAGCGAGCAGTTCAGCGCGATCATGGGGCAGGCGACCAAGATGATGCTGGTCGCGCAGAGGACCGTGACCGACCAGCTGGAGAATGTCCTGCAGTCGCTCAACCTGCCGACCAAGGCCCAGGTGGAAGGTCTGTCCGATCGCCTCGATGCCATCGAGGACTCGATCGCCCAACTGCGGATCGCGCTCGACAAGCTGGCGCAGGACGGCCCCGTTCCTGCAGGCAAGCCGGAGCCTAGCCGAACCCGCAAGCCGGCAGGCAAGGCCGACTGACTTTGGCGGCAGAGCCATCACCGCTCGACAGCGACGCCATCGCCCAGCGCGTCGAACTGGAAATAGAGCGGGCGCTCAAGCGCAACATCAAGGGGCTCGACCTCCTCATCGCCGACCGCGAGCCGGTCGGGACGATGCCCAAGACGGTGATCCACCGCGAAGGCACGGCTGTCCTCTATCGCTACGAACCGGTGCTCGACGAGATCTACCGCGTGCCGCTGCTGATCGTCTCGCCGCCGTCGAACAAGGGCTACATCTTCGATCTCGCGGCCGGGCAGAGCTTCGTCGAGTTCATGCTGAACCGCGGTTACGACGTTTACAATCTCGACTGGAACCCGCCCCGGCGCGGGGAAGCCGGGCTTGGCCTTGCCGACTATGTCGACCGCTTTCTGCCCGATAGCTTTGCCGCCATCCAGGAGATTACGCAGGAAACCGAGGTCTCGCTGGCCGGATATTGCATGGGCGGCACGCTGGCGACGATCTACACGGCGCTGCATCCTGCCGCGGTCAGGAACCTGATCGCCTTCGCCACGCCGATCGACTTCACCCATATGAAGCTGTTCCAGGCATGGGCGGACAAGCGCTACTTCGATGTCGACCTGCTGGTACGCGAACTTGGCGTCATCCCCGCCGACGTGATGCTCGGCGCCTTCGACCTCTCGCGCCCGGCCAATCGCACCGCGGGGCGCATGACGCTGTGGAACAACATGTGGAACGACGACTACGTGAAGTCCTACCGCATGTTCGACCGCTGGGCGGCAGAGACTCTCCCGGTTCCCGGCGAATACTTCCGCGAGATCATCACCCGGCTCATGTGGGACAATGCCCTCGCGAAGAACGCGCTCGAAGTGGGCGGTCGCATGGTCGACCTGTCGGGTATCGCATGTCCGCTGCTCAACATCGTGGCGCAGCACGATCACATCGTCAGTCACGAAGCGACGCAGCCGCTCATGCACCTGACGGGATCGAAGGACAGACACGAAATCGTTTCAAAAGGCGGCCACGTCAGCCTCGTCGCGGGACCCGCTGCAGTCCGGCGCCTATGGCCCCACATAGACGAGTGGCTTGGAGTACGATCGACATGACGATCAGCAAGGATATTGCCCCCACCCGGCTGGAGCTGGGCGACACCAGCGTGGACCTGCGCCCGATGGAGCGCGGCGACCGCGACGCGATCCTGGCCTTCGCGCAATCGCTGCCGGTCCACGACCTGCTGTTCCTGCAGCGCGACATCCGCCAGGAGAAAGTCGTTTCCGCCTGGATCGACCAGACCGAGGAGGGCGGCTCGATCGGCAGCCTGCTGGCGGTCGACGCCGAAGGGCGGGTCCACGGCTGCACCGCGCTTGTTCGCGACCGCCTCAGCTGGTCCAGCCATGTCGCCGACATTCGCATCCTCGTGGGCGTGAACAGCCGCAGCATGGGACTGGGGCGCCTGTTGGCGATGCACTGCGTCGATCAGGCCATGGCCGAGGACGTCGAGAAGCTGACGGTGCAGATGACGCCCGACCAGGAGGGCGCGCTGCGGATGTTCGAGGAGCTGGGCTTTCGCCCTGAAGCGCTGCTGCGCGATCAGGTTCGCGATGCCGCGGGCGCGACCAGCGATATTGTCATCATGGCGCTCAATCTTGAGCGCTATGCGTCCACGCGAACGGTATACAGCCTCTAGAAGCCCCTTGGCGCTGTCGTTCCCCCCGACCGCACATGGCGATGACCCCGCGCGGACAGCTACAGGAGTTCTCATGATCCGTTTCCCTACCCCCTTGCACGCTGGCAGGGCCTGAACGCCCATGGAACACAAGACCGCCGCCATTCGTCCACCATTCCTCGGCCTTGCCCTGCTCGAGCCGGCGCGTTGCATGATGGAAGCCGGTGCGCTCGTCGCGCTCAGTCCGCTGCTGTCGCTGTCTCCGCGCGGGGATGGCCATCCGGTGGTGGTCCTGCCGGGCTTTGCCACCAACGATACGATGACCGTGCTCCTGCGAAGTTTCCTCAAGCAGCTGTCCTATGACGTCTATCCGATGGATCTGGGCTGGAACTTCGATCAGCACACCGTCGGTGAAAACGGCGAACACATCGCCGAGCGCATTCGGGCGATCCGCAGCGATACCGGGCGCAAGGTCAGCCTTGTCGGCTGGAGTCTGGGCGGCGTCATCGCCCGCGAAGCGGCGCGGCGCGATCCGGACGATCTGCGGCAGGTGATCTCGCTGGGCAGTCCGTTCTCCGGCAATCCGCGTGCGACGAACCTGCAGACGGTCTACCAGTTCGCGACCGGCAACGACTTCAACTCGGCCAAGATGGTGGAGCGCTATCGCATCGGTGCCGATGCCCTGCCGATTCCCTCGACCGCCGTATTCAGCAGGACCGATGGCGTCACCGCCTGGGAGAATTGTCTGGGCGATACCGACGAGATCAACGAAAACGTCGAAGTGGTGTCGAGCCATTTCGGCTTCATGACCAATCCGGCGGTCTTTCACGTCATCGCGGACCGCCTCGGGCAGGCCGAAGGGCAATGGCAACCCTTCCAGCCCAGCGCGCCTTTCGCCAGCTTTTACGCCTGATCTTCGGCGCCAGAAACGGTACCCTTCGCCAGCGGCCAAAGCGATCGCGCAGGCAGGCACGACGGCAGCTCCCGCCGGTGCCCCCGGAGGGGATAGTCTAACCGATTTTCAGTGAGTTAATGGCGGAGAGGGTGGGATTCGAACCCACGGTACGGTTGCCCGTACACCGCATTTCGAGTGCGGCGCATTCGACCTCTCTGCCACCTCTCCGCTAGAGATCGCGATGGAGCGGGAAAGTCCCGCCGGGTCGAGCGAAGCGCGCCGTTAGCCCACTTGTTTGAGCTTGCCAACCCCCTGATTGGGAAATTGTGGGTATTCTTGGGGCGTCGCTTGTTTCGCACCCGCACAAAACCTATATTTGCGGTCATGAACAGAGCGTCCTTCTTTTCGCCACAGGCCGGACGCGTCATCGACGCGCCGTTCCAGACGCGGGCGCGATTCGCGATTGGCGACGTCGTTCGCCATAAGCAACACGACTTCCGCGGCGTCATTTTCGACATCGATCCGGTCTTCGCCAACAGCGAGGAATGGTACCAGTCGATCCCGCTCGAACTGCGGCCAAGCCGCGAGCAGCCGTACTATCACCTCCTCGCGGAAAACGAGGATTCCAGCTACGTCGCCTACGTCAGCCAGCAGAATCTGCTCGACGATGCCGAAGGTGGGCCGGTGGATCACCCTTCCGTCAGCGAGATCTTCGAGGAATTCCGTAACGGCCGCTACCAGTTGCGCCGCGGTCTGGCTCACTGATCCATCGTTGAAGGTGGCCGCCTCGGCGGCGATCACGCGACGCGTTCGTTCCTGATGCCGCCTGCGTCCAGGATGTCGGCGATCCGGCCTGCGCCGTACTGGCCTTGCAGCAGCTCGGTCACGTCTTTGGCAGCAACCGGCTGGGCCATGTAGTAGCCCTGCACCTCATGACATCCCACGCTGCGCAGGAAGGTGAGCTGCTCGAGCGTCTCCACTCCTTCGGCCGTGAGGTGCAGGCCATTCGCGCTGGCCAGGCTGACGATGGCTTCCACCAGCGCTGCACCGGGCACCGTACCGACGGCATGGACGAAGGACCGGTCGATCTTGATCCGGTCGACGGCGATGTCGCGAATGTGGCTGAGCGAAGAGTAGCCGGTGCCGAAGTCGTCGAGCGCGCAGGCCACGCCGAGGCTTCGCAGGCTGCGCAGCGATTCGGCTACATCGGATGATGCCGACATCAGCGCCGTTTCGGTGAGTTCGAGTTCGAGCCGGGTCGGTTCGATCCCGGTTTCCGCAAGAATGCGCTTTACCGTGTGACGGAAAACGCGGCTGCGCACCTGAATCGGCGAGACGTTGACCGAGATTCGCAAGCCCGGCCAGGCCCGTGCGTCGTGCATCGCCTTGCGCAGCACCCAGTCGCCCAGAACCTCGATGTGGCCGGTCTCTTCGGCGGTTCGGATGAAGGCATCGGGGGTTACCAGACCGTTCTGCGGATGCTCCCAGCGCAGCAGCGCTTCGACGGCGACGATCCGGCCGCTCTCCAGCGAATAGATCGGCTGGTAATGGAGCCTGAGTTGGCTGTCGCAATCTGCAAGTGCGCTGCGCAGCTCGCGGTTGATCGTCTCGCGCTGGCGCACGTCCTCGTCCATGCTCGGTGCGAAGAAAACATAGCGGCCGCGACCGTCCAGCTTCGCCTGGTACAGCGCGATGTCGGCCTTGCGGGTGAGCTCGGTGCGATCGAGGGTGTCGTGCGGGGCAAGGGCAACGCCGATGCTGCCGCCGATGAATGCCTGCGTAGAGGTGAGTTCGAAGGGGCGTTCCAGCTCGGCGATGATGCGTGCGCAGGCGCGCTCGACCGCAGCCCGGTTCTCGGGTTCGTCGAGGAGAATGGCGAATTCGTCGCCGCCCAGTCGCGCGACCGTGTCGTAGCTGCGGATCTGCTCGCTCAGGCGGTGGGCGACCTGCCGGATCAGCATGTCGCCTGCGGGGTGGCCCAGGCTGTCGTTGACCTGCTTGAACTGATCGAGGTCTATGTAGAGCAGGGCGAGCAGCGAGTTGTGCCGCCTGCAGCGCGCCAGCGCAGATTCGAGCCGAGCTTCGAACATGGCGCGATTGGCCAGTCCGGTGAGGGCATCGTGCATGGCCTGATGCTGGGCAAGGCTGCGGCTCTGTTCGAGGTCTTGGGTGCGACGGGCGAGCCGGCTGGCGAGCAGGTAGATCGCCGCTCCCGCAAGGATCAGCACCGCAAGCAGGACGGGGCCGACAGAACTGGTGACGTCGTAGCCGGGCTTGAACGGGTGCCACACCATGTAGCCCACGACATTTCCCGTTCGCGACTGCAGTGGAATCGACGTCTCATTCGGGCCGTGTCCGGGCACGATCACGTAGCGCGCTTCGTTGAGGCCATAGTTGGAGCCGATGCGGTTGAAGTAGTCCTTGTCGAGATAGACGATCCCGACATGGATCGCTTCGGTTCCGCTTTTCTGGACGATCTTTCCGCTGTCGCCGATGATCGGCTTGACGCTGACGATGGCCGGCCGCCCGCGCAGGACCGCAAGGTCGCTCACGCCCGGTGAAAGCATCGCGAGGTAATTGTCGTTCTCGCGGCGGGTTTTATCGTTCTTGCGCAGCTCGGCGACCATCGGCGCCACGATGTCTTCTACTGCGATGAAGTTCTCCGGGATGATCCGCTTGCCGTCACGCATTGCATAGATCGGCCGATCACTGGGCGAGAGAATGTATACCTCGTTCATCCCGGCATACTCGTGGAACCAGGTGCCTAGGTTGATGTCGATCCAGTCCAGGTCGAGTGGGCGCTTGCGGACCTGCTCTACGGCATCGTCCCAGATCGTCGAGGATTCCTGGACGTGACCGAGCCTGTCGATGCTTTCTTCCAGCACCATCTGGGCGAGCGCGCGGTCGCGGTCGCTGGCCACGCGATCGACCTCGTGCCCTGACCAGACCAGCAGTCCGACGATCAGGATGACGACCGCGAGGAAGGCAAAGACGATCGACGGCCCAAGGACATGAACCGGACGCTTGGCGGCTAATGGAGTGGAGACCTGACCCGACACAGGAGTCGGTTATCACCGGAGAACTGATTATTGGTTAAGTACGACCAGTGGTACTTCGTGCTGGCCCGACAAGATTCCGGAAATATTTCGCTCTCTGCGTCAGCCTTTCAGCTTCCAGCCCGAACGCAGCACGCGATAGACCACGAACGCCAGTACGGCGTTGACGATGCCGATGCCGATGGCGCTGTGCAGCACGGCCATGTTGGTGTCGCCGATGTCGCTCTGGCCGAGGAACCCGAAGCGGAAGCCCGAGATGACGTAGAAGAAGGGATTGACGCGGCTCACCGCCTGGAAGGCCGGCGCGAGATTGTCGATTACGTAAAAGGTGCCGGAAAGCAGTGAGAGCGGGGCGATGACGAAATTGGTCACCGCCGCGTTGTGATCGAACTTTTCCGCCCAGATCGAGGACATGAAGCCCAGCAGGGCAAGAAAGACCGAACCCATCAGTCCGAACCAGGCCACGGCCCAGGGGTGGGCTACCGAGAGGTCCACTCCGGGCCACAGCATCATCGCCCCGCACAGCGCCAGGCCGACGAGGAAGGCGCGGGTGACGGCAGCGGCGACCATCGCCAGCATCAGTTCGCCTTCGCTGAGCGGGGGCATCAGGAAATCGATGATCGTGCCCTGGATCTTGCCAGAGAGGAACGAGAAGCTCGCATTGGCAAAGGCGTTCTGCATCATGCCCATGACGATCAGGCCCGGCGCGACGAAGGTCGCGAAGTTCACGCCCAGGATTTCGCGCCCGCCACGCCCCAATGCGACCGTGAAAATCACGAGGAAGAGAAGGGTGGTGATCGCCGGTGCCCAGATGGTCTGGGTCTGCACCTTGAAGAAGCGGCGGACCTCCTTCATATAAAGGGTCTTGAGCCCCACCCAGTTCACCTGGTGGATCACTGGCTCGCCCTTCGTCGGAAACTGGCGTGGCTGCGGGATACCGGCAGGAGTCAGCATCTCGGTCGAATTCGTTTGATCGGCCATGAAGCGGCGACTATCGGCTGCGGTCTTCCGAGGCAAGCGGCATGGAACTTTTTCGGGCGATTCTCGGATCGCCCCGCGCGAAAGATGGAATTGGAATGAGCTGGACTGACGAGCGGATCGAAAAGCTGACCAAGATGTGGGAGGGCGGTGCCACTGCCAGTCAGATCGCGGACGAGCTCGGTGGCGTCAGCCGCAATGCCGTGATCGGCAAGGCGCATCGCCTCGGTCTCAAGGCCCGCCCGTCTCCGGTGAAGGCCAATGAAAAGCCCGCCCGTCCGGCGGCTCCCAAGAAGGCGAAGCCAGCCTCCGAAGCGCCTGCCGCACCGGCTCCCAAGGCCGAAGCGCCGGTAGTCAAGCCGGCCCCGCAGGCTCCTGCGGCTCCGGCCCCGCGCGCTGCCGCGCCTGCCGCTGCACCGACGCCTGCCGCCGACAAGCCCGCTTCGGATCAGCCGCGCATCGTTTCGGTCGGCCCCGGCGGCTTCCTGCGTCAGGGTCCCGGCGACCAGCAGCAGCCGATCCCGCCGGCGCCGCCTCGCCGCCTGGTCCCGGCCAAGCCGAGCCCGGAGATCGCCGACAAGACCAGCCTGCTCGACCTCAACGATCGCATCTGCCGCTGGCCGATGGGCCACCCGGGCGAGCCGGACTTCCACTTCTGCGGAGAAAAGGTGAACCCCGGGTTCCCTTATTGCGTCGATCACTGCGGCCGCGCCTACCAGGCACAGCTGCCGCGCGGCGCGCGCCGTCCTCCTCCGCCGCTGCCGTTCGGTGGGCCGCGGGTTCGCTGATCCGATGAAGGCGAGGGTGCGACCGGGCAAGGTTCTTGCCATCATGGTCGCACCTTTCGCGCTGGCCGCGCTCGGATCGCCTGTCGGTGCGCAGCAGGCCCAGGCGCCGGTCGATGTCGCTGCGCCGCAAGCGCCCGCTGCTCCTGAAAGGGTCGAGCATGTCTATGTCGAGCTGACGACGCCTGCCGGTGCGATCACGCTCGACCTCGACAAGACCCATGCGCCGCTGACCACGGTGAACTTCCTCAAGTACGTCGATGCCAAGCGCCTCGATGGTGCGGTCTTCTATCGCGCCATGCACCTCGGCTACAGCGACGAGCCGGCGGGATTGCTGCAGGGCGGAGTGCGCGACGGCGCCAAGCTGTTCCCGCCCGTGGCCCATGAGCCGACCAACCGGACCGGCATCCTGCACAAGGCCGGCACCGTCTCGATGGCGCGCTTCGCGCCCGGAACGGCCACGGCCGATTTCATGATCCTCATTTCCGACATGCCCGCGCTCGATGCGGAGCAGGGCAACAATGGCGAAGATCCCGGCGCCGGGTTCGCCGCCTTCGGTCATGTCGTCTCCGGCATGGATGTCGTGCGCAGGATCTGGGACATGCCGCGCTCGGCCACGAAGGGCGAGGGCGTGATGAAGGGCGACATCCTCGAGGATGAAGTCAGGATCACGGCGGCACGCCGGGTTGCCGCGCCACCAGCCGCCCCTGCGGAAGGGCCAATGGCTGGCGCGCCGACGGAGCCGGTTGCCGCGGACGGGGGCAACGCGGGCGACGATTGATCGTTACGGTTCGTTTACTTGTGGCTTCCGTGATTCGACTTGGTCGGGCGAACTAAAAGCGCTCACGTCTGGCAGGTTTCGTGCTGCCCTTTGCGCGCGGAGAATGCACGACTTGTGCTTTCTGGCCGATTCCAATGCTTGCCAGAAAGTTTTTATCCAGATCCCGGCGATTACTACTTAAATTAACCACGGTTTTGTCGTTAACCGAGCGCATGACGGAACATGACGACAGTCACGCCCGGGGGGGCTTGATGCGCTGGTTCGGCCTTGGCGGGTCACGGCGCGAGGACAGTGATGCGGGAGAGCAGGCCTCTCCGGCAGGCGAATCAAGGCCCCAGGCGACGGATGCGCGCGAGCGCATGCGGCAGAAGACGCTGGAGGAGATCACCAGCTTCCTGCTGACGCATCGCCTGCCGGTCTCGGTGGCGACGCTGGAGATCGCGCATGACATCGTGACCGGGGCCAACCCGATGGTCGGGCGTCTGGTGGCTGAACGCATCAGCAGCCGGGAGCCCATCACGCTGGCCTGGCTCGAAGATGTCGTCATCGCCCAGAGCCGCGACAATTCGGGTGAGCAACTGCACCACCTGGTGATGCGCCTTGAATCCTCGATTGCCGAATTCGCCGCCACCACGACGGCGGCACGCACGGCGACGAACGACTACAACTCGGCGCTCGAGGCACATGTCGGCGACCTGGGGGCAGTCGGCAGTGCGAACGAGGTGATTGTCCAGCTGGCCTCGCTGGCCCGCGACATGATTTCACGCACCCGCGACATCGAACGCGAACTGAGCCGTTCGGAGCGCGAAACCCGCGCTCTCCAGAAGAACCTGGCCGACGCGCGGCGCGAAGCGGAGATGGATCACCTGACGGGCCTGCCCAACCGCCGAGCCTTCGAGGCTGTTCTCAAGCAGGAATTCGGAGAATCGCGCGAGGTCGGGGACACCCTGGCCGTCGCCTTCTGCGACATCGACAATTTCAAGCGGATCAACGACGTTCACGGCCACGAGGCGGGCGATCGCATCCTGCGCACGGTAGCGCAGTCGCTGGCCAAGATCTCGAACGACAAGTGTCACGTCGCGCGCCACGGCGGCGAAGAGTTCGTCGTCCTCCTGCGCGGCAAGACCGCGCTAGAGGCGATGGATATTCTCGATAATGCGCGCGAAAAGCTGGCAACCCGCAAGTTCGTCAACCGCGCAACGGACCTCCCTTTCGGGCGTATCAGTTTTTCTGCAGGCGTTGCCGATGCCCATGCCTACGAAACCTCGGGCGAGGCGTTGCGGGCGGCGGACGAGGCACTGTTCCGGGCCAAGAGTGCAGGGCGCAACTGCGTTCACGTGGCCGGTCCCGCCGATGCTGCCGGACTGGCTTTCGAGGGTGACGACGATACCGGCGAGCATGAGTACAGCTAGGCCGGTCCTCGGGCCTGTCTGCGCTGCAACGGACTGATTTTCGCGATCGCTGCAGGGCCGGTTGTGCCGCCCCGCGCCTTCCTCTACCTCTCGCCCCGATAGTTCCAGGGAGAGAGCCGTGTCCGTTTCGCTTGATGATGCCTATGTGAAGACCTGCCTGCAGATCCTGCGGGCGCTGGCCGGGCAGCTCGAAAAGGCCGAAGCGCACTGCGAGGCGAGCGGCATCCCGGCCGAGACGCTGACCGAGGCGCGGCTCGCACCCGACATGTGGCCTTTCGCCAAGCAGGTCTTCGAGGCCGGGCACCATTCGGCGCGCGCGATCGAGGGCGTGCGTGAGGGGCTCTTCGGTCCCGAACTCGATCCGGTGCCGAGCGACTTTGCGACATTGCGCGAAGAGGTCGCCCGGTCGATCGCGACGCTCGAAGGCGTGGAGCCGGGCGAACTCGACGCCATCGCGGAGCGCGACATGCGCTTCGAGTTCAAGAGCTACCGGATGGACTTTACCGTCGCCGACTTCCTGCTGAGCTTCTCGCTGCCCAACTTCTTCTTCCATGCCACGACCGCCTATGACCTCCTGCGCAGCCAGGGCGTGGCCATCGGCAAGGGCGACTTCTTAGGCAAAACCCGCAGGAAGGCTTGAGCGAGCCCCCCGTTTGCCTTGACCCGAACGGCGATCTCGCCTAAGGGCGCGCATCCTTTGCGGCTTCGGGTCGCAAGGGGAGATATAGAGCTGAACATTGTCGCTCGCGAGTTTTCGGTGCTTTTCCGGCGGTTTTTCTGCCGGATCGGTCCCATTGCGGATGGTCTTGCCCCGAGTCGGGCAAGGCCGCTTTCGGAAACCCGGCGGCAAAGTAATCCGGTGGTTCGTGCCGGGTGGAGTGTTTTTCGGCTCACGATTGCGGCCAGGGTCCTGGTTCGTCGGCATCCCCATTGCGCGGATGCGGTAACGGCGATCAGAACCGGTCCTTCGTGACTTCCGATCATGCTTCGTCTTTCGAACCCGCCGGGCCTGATGACCCGGGGTGCGACGGGTCCGTCCCGTGGCTTGCGGTTTGCGCCCACGGTACGGGCCGGATCCATCGCACTCCCATTTTGAAAGAAGAGTATAGATGCCGACGATCAACCAGCTGGTCCGCAAGGGCCGCGAACCGCAGAAGGCCAAGTCGAAGGTCCCTGCGATGGAGCAGAACCCGCAGAAGCGTGGCGTCTGCACCCGCGTCTACACCACGACCCCGAAGAAGCCGAACTCGGCTCTTCGCAAGGTCGCCAAGGTGCGCCTGACCAACAGCCGCGAAGTCATTTCGTACATCCCGGGTGAAGGCCACAACCTGCAGGAGCACTCGGTCGTGCTCATCCGCGGCGGCCGCGTTCGCGACCTTCCCGGCGTTCGCTACCACATCCTGCGCGGCGTGCTCGACACGCAGGGCGTCAAGGACCGCAAGCAGAGCCGTTCGAAGTACGGCGCCAAGCGTCCCAAGTGATCCGGCTGCGGCGCTTCAGGGCGCCGCGCGATGAAGATTGACCGGCCGGGAAGGCGCAAGTCCCCGGCCGCAAAAACAAGGAATTCTAAACGATGTCACGTCGTCGTCGTCCCGAGAAGCGGGAAATCCTGCCGGATCCGAAGTTCGGTGATCTGGTCCTGTCGAAGTTCATGAACAACCTCATGCTCGACGGCAAGAAGTCGGTTGCAGAGCGCATCGTCTATGGCGCGCTCGACACCATGGAAACCCGCGCCAAGGCCGATCCGGTCCAGCTGTTCCACGATGCGCTGAACAACGTGAAGCCGCAGATCGAAGTCCGCAGCCGCCGCGTCGGCGGTGCGACCTACCAGGTCCCGGTCGAGGTTCGCCCCGAGCGCGCCCAGGCCCTGGCCATCCGCTGGCTGATCACGGCGGCGCGCAACCGTCCCGAGACCACCATGGCCGCCCGCCTTTCGGGTGAGCTGATGGACGCTGCCAACAACCGCGGCAATGCCGTGAAGAAGCGCGAAGACACGCACCGCATGGCGGACGCGAACCGCGCCTTCTCGCACTACCGCTGGTAAGACGTGGGATTGCCCGCATGATCGACGTCATGCGGGCGTCACACTTTCAATTCAGGGGGCATGGGCTTATCTCTGAGCATCGGCCCGCTCTCTCACACTCCTGCTAAGGAACAGCACCATGGCACGTAGCCATCCGCTCAATATGTACCGTAACATCGGTATTATGGCGCACATCGACGCCGGTAAGACCACCACGACCGAGCGTATCCTCTACTACACCGGCAAGTCCTACAAGATCGGCGAAGTGCACGACGGCGCCGCCACCATGGACTGGATGGAGCAGGAGCAGGAACGCGGCATCACCATCACCTCGGCTGCTACCACCTGCTTCTGGAAGGCAGACAGCGGCAACGGCGATGAGTACCGCATCAACATCATCGACACCCCGGGCCACGTCGACTTCACCATCGAAGTCGAACGCTCGCTGCGCGTGCTCGACGGTGCCGTTGCATGCTTCGACGGCGTTGCCGGCGTTGAGCCGCAGTCGGAAACCGTGTGGCGCCAGGCCGACAAGTACGGCGTGCCGCGCATGTGCTTCATCAACAAGCTCGACCGCACCGGCGCCGACTTCAAGTACTGCGTCCAGTCGATCATCGACCGTCTGGGTGCCACCCCGGCCGTCCTGTACCTGCCGATCGGTCTCGAGTCGGATCTCAAGGGTCTGGTCGACCTGGTGAACAACCGTGCGATCATCTGGAAGGACGAGTCGCTGGGCGCCGAGTTCTTCTACGAAGAGATCCCGGCCGACATGGCTGACGAAGCCGAACTGTATCGCAGCCAGCTCATCGAGCTTGCCGTCGAGCAGGACGACGACGTCATGGAAGCCTATCTCGAAGGCAACGAGCCCGACGTCGCGACGCTCAAGAAGCTGATCCGCAAGGGCACCCTGGGCCACGCGTTCGTTCCGGTCGTTTGCGGCTCAGCGTTCAAGAACAAGGGCGTGCAGCCCCTGCTCGACGCCGTCGTGGACTACCTGCCTTCGCCGCTCGACATCGAAGACGTCCAGGGCGTCAAGGTCGACAGCGACGAGCCCGACAGCCGTCCGCCCAGCGATGACGCGCCGTTCTCGGCTCTCGCGTTCAAGGTCATGAACGACCCGTTCGTTGGCTCGCTTACCTTCTGCCGCATCTATTCGGGCACGCTCTCGAAGGGTTCGTACCTGAACTCGGTGAAGCAGAAGAAGGAAAAGGTTGGCCGCATTCTCGAAATGCACGCCAACGAGCGCAAGGACATCGAAGAAGCCTACGCTGGCGACATCGTCGCGCTGGCCGGCATGAAGGAAACCACCACCGGCGACACGCTCTGTGCCGAAAAGGCGCCGATCGTGCTCGAACGCATGGAATTCCCCGAGCCGGTCATCGAGCTTTCGGTGGAGCCCAAGACCAAGGCCGACCAGGAGAAGATGGGCGTCGCGCTCAACCGTCTCTCGGCCGAGGATCCCAGCTTCCGCGTCTCGACCGATCACGAATCGGGCCAGACCATCATCAAGGGCATGGGCGAACTTCACCTCGACATCATCGTCGACCGCATGCGTCGCGAGTTCAAGGTCGAAGCCAACGTCGGTGCGCCGCAGGTGGCCTATCGTGAATACCTCGCGAAGCCTGTCGATGTGGATTACACCCACAAAAAGCAGTCGGGCGGTACCGGCCAGTTCGGCCGCGTGAAGGTCAAGGTTACGCCGGGTGAGCGCGGTTCGGGCATCACCTTCAAGGACGAAGTCAAGGGCGGTAACATTCCGAAGGAATATATCCCGGCCATCGAGAAGGGCATGCGCGAGACGGCCGAGACCGGTTCGCTGGTGGGCTTCCCGATCATCGACTTCGACATCGTGCTTTACGACGGTGCCTACCACGACGTCGACTCGTCGGCCCTGGCCTTCGAAATCGCCGGTCGCGGTTGTATGCGTGAAGTCGCCCAGAAGGCCGGCATCAAGCTGCTCGAGCCGATCATGAAGGTCGAAGTCGTCACCCCCGAGGAATATCTCGGCGACGTCATCGGCGACATGAACAGCCGTCGCGGCCAGATCCAGGGAACCGACAGCCGCGGCAATGCCCAGGTCGTCGAGGCCCACGTGCCGCTGGCGAACATGTTCGGCTACGTGAACCAGCTCCGCTCGTTCACGCAGGGCCGTGCAAACTACTCGATGTTCTTCTCCCACTACGACGAGGTCCCGGCGAACGTTGCGGCCGAGGTGAAGGAGAAGCTTGCCTGAGGGCAAGAATGGTTCTAGGGGCGGCGCCTGATTCAGCGGGCGCTGCCTTATTTCCCGCAGATTCAATTTCAGGACGAAAGAAGGTTTGAAAGATGGCGAAGGCAAAATTTGAGCGGAACAAGCCGCACTGCAATATCGGCACCATCGGTCACGTCGACCACGGCAAGACCACCCTGACGGCTGCCATCACGAAGGTCATGGCCGAAGTCAACGGTGGTGAAGCGGTCGACTTCGCCAACATCGACAAGGCTCCCGAAGAGCGCGAGCGCGGCATCACCATCTCGACCGCACACGTCGAGTACGAGACCGGTGCCCGTCACTACGCGCACGTCGACTGCCCGGGTCACGCCGACTACGTGAAGAACATGATCACCGGTGCGGCCCAGATGGACGGCGCCATCCTCGTCGTGAACGCTGCTGACGGCCCGATGCCGCAGACACGCGAGCACATCCTGCTCGCCCGCCAGGTCGGCGTTCCGGCTCTGGTCGTGTACATGAACAAGGTCGACCAGGTCGATGACGAAGAGCTCCTCGAGCTCGTCGAACTCGAAGTTCGCGAACTGCTCTCCTCGTACGACTTCCCGGGCGACGACATTCCGGTCGTCAAGGGTTCGGCCCTGGCCGCTCTCGAAGGCCGCGACGACGAAATCGGCAAGAACTCGATCATCGAGCTCATGAATGCTGTCGACGAGTTCATCCCGCAGCCGCCGCGTCCGACCGACAAGCCGTTCCTGATGCCGGTCGAAGACGTGTTCTCGATCTCGGGTCGTGGTACCGTTGTCACCGGCCGTGTCGAAACCGGCATCATCAAGGTTGGTGAAGAAGTCGAAGTCGTCGGTATCCGCGACACCCAGAAGACCACCGTCACCGGCGTCGAAATGTTCCGCAAGCTGCTCGACCAGGGCGAAGCCGGCGACAACATCGGTGCACTGGTTCGTGGTCTGAAGCGCGACGACGTCGAGCGTGGCCAGGTTCTCGCCAAGCCGGGCACCGTGACCCCGCACACCGAGTTCTCGGCTGAGGTCTACGTTCTGTCGAAGGACGAAGGCGGCCGTCACACGCCGTTCTTCGCGAACTACCGTCCGCAGTTCTACTTCCGCACCACCGACGTGACCGGCGAAGTGATCCTCCCCGAGGGCACCGAGATGGTCATGCCGGGCGACAACGTTGCCCTGTCGGTCAAGCTCATCGCTCCGATCGCCATGGACGAAGGTCTGCGCTTCGCTATCCGCGAAGGCGGCCGCACCGTCGGCTCGGGCGTTGTTTCGAAGATCACGAAGTAAGCTTCGTAATCCTCGGATAACCGAGATAAAGGCCCGGCTTCCGAAAGGAGGCCGGGCTTTTTCTGTGAAAGGCGCAGATAGCGGACAGGGGGCTGGCGTGGCTCACGATCCGCGCTTAGGGCGTCTGTATGGCACGCAAGTATTCAAAGCACGGTCCGCGAGAGGACATCCTGAAGGACGACGATGCGCCCGAGGCGGCGCCACCGCCCGATTGCTGGCTTTGCTCCAGGCCTTGCGGCGAGACGGTGGTCTGGCATCACCCGGTGCCGAAGAGCCGGGGAGGGCGCGACACCGTGCCGATGCACCCGATCTGCCAGAACATGCTGATCACCACCTTCACCAATTCCGAGCTTCAGCGCTACGGACTCGACGTCGATCTCCTGAAGCTCGACCCGCGCATCGAGAAGTTCCTCGGTTGGGTCGCGAACAAGGATCCCGACTTCAACGCGGCGCTCGGCAAGAAGAAGCAGCGCTGACGGGTCCGACCTTCGTTGGCTCAAGATGGACTGGCCGAAAGTTTCGCAAATCCGGTCCGCTGCATCATTTCGTTACGGCCGCGGGATTCAGCGAAAATAAGGGGCTCAAAGGGCTTGCGCGAATCCGGGATGCGTTGTAGGGGCGCGGCTCGAATTTGTTCGGGGCTACGGTCCCTAGGCTCTTTCTCATCGGTAGTAGGTAATGGAAGCTCAGAACATCCGCATTCGCCTCAAGGCGTTTGACCACCGCGTACTCGACCAGGCCACTGGCGAGATCGCTGACACCGCCCGCCGTACCGGCGCGCTCATTCGGGGCCCCATTCCGCTTCCGACGAAGATCGAAAAGTTCACCGTGAACCGCGGTCCTCACATCGACAAGAAGTCGCGTGAGCAGTTCGAGGTTCGCACCTACAAGCGTCTGCTCGACATCGTGCAGCCGAATGCCGCCACCGTCGACGCGCTGATGAAGCTCGACCTGGCCGCTGGCGTGAACGTTGAGATCAAGCTGGCCTAAGCCGGCTTCAGGGGCTGCCTTTGGCGGCCCCATGGTCCTTTCCGGTCGGACCTTAAACTGCCGGAACGACATTCGGGTCCTCGGATCCAACTGACCTTGTCGGCCCTCGAGGCCGGCTTTGCGGGGAGAAACCCGCAGAGACAGAGCCCCCAAGGGAAACCGGCGGGGACACAAGGGATACCTCCGGTGCCGCCTTCGGGCCAAGCGCCGGGAATGCGTCCCCCGTCTCGCTTCCGGCAGGTGCCAAGGGCACCGGCAAGGGAGCACCCAGCCCGGACGGGGCATGCATCACAATTTGGGCTGGACACGCCTGTGCGGGATGGGCTCGCGCAGGCCTCTGTAAGGAGTAAAGGTCATGCGTACAGGCGTGATCGCCAAGAAGGTCGGGATGACCCGACTGTTCCAGGAGGACGGACGGCACGTGCCGGTTACCGTCCTGGCGTTGGAAGATTGCCAGGTGGTTTCGGTTCGCACTGCCGATCGTGACGGATACGTCGCGGTTCAGCTCGGTGCCGGCGAAGCCAAGCAGAAGAACGTTGCCAAGCCGCAGCGCGAGCACTTCGCCAAGGCTGAAGTGCCGCTCAAGATGCGCGTTGCCGAGTTCCGCGTCGCCGACGACGCGCTGCTCGACGTCGGTTCGACCATCGCTGCCTCGCACTTCGTGCCCGGCCAGCTCGTCGACGTTGCCGGCCACACCCAGGGTAAGGGCTTTGCGGGCGCCATGAAGCGTTGGGGCTTCGGCGGTCTTCGCGCCACCCACGGTGTTTCGCTCTCGCACCGTTCGCACGGTTCGACGGGTAACCGCCAGGATCCGGGCAAGGTCTTCAAGAACAAGAAGATGGCCGGCCACATGGGCGACCGTCAGCGCACCCAGCAGAACCTCGAGATCGTCCGCGTGGACGACGAACGCGGCCTGATCTTCGTCAAGGGCTCGGTCCCGGGCGCGAAGAACAGCTGGCTGACCGTTTCGGACGCCGTCAAGGTCGCCCGTCACGCCGAGGCTCCGTACCCCGCCGGCCTGAAGCAGGCCGCCAACAGCAATGACACGGCCGCTGCCGACACGCCTGCGGAAGACACCGCGGCGCCGGAAGCGACCGAAGGCCAGGAGGGCTAAGTCGTGAAGGTCAAGGTCCTCAACCTCGATGGCAGCGCCGGCAAGGGCGACATCGAACTGTCGGATGACGTGTTCGGTCTCGAGCCGCGCGCAGACATCCTGCACCGTGTCGTCACCTGGCAGCTCGAGAACCGTCGCGGCATCGCCCGCGCAACCCGCGAGCGCTCGGACGTTGCCCGCACCGGCAAGAAGTTCGGTCGCCAGAAGGGCGGCGGCACGGCTCGTCACGGTGACCGTGCAGCCCCGGTCTTCATCGGCGGTGGTAAGGCTCACGGTGCACGTCGCCGCGAGTTCAACATCTCGCTGAACAAGAAGATCCGCGCTCTCGGCCTCAAGATGGCTCTGTCTTCGAAGGCCCAGAACGGTCTCGTCATCGTCGACACGCTCGACGGTGAAGCCAAGACCAAGGCGCTCGCCGGTCAGCTCGCCAAGGCTGGCTTCGGCAAGAAGGTGCTCGTGATCGACGGCGAAGCGGTGAACGACAATTTCGCTCGTGCAGCCCGCAACATCGTCGGCGTCAACGTGCTCCCGGCCATGGGCGCCAACGTCTATGACATCCTGAAGCATGATACGCTGGTGCTGACGCGCGCCGCGGTCGAGAAGCTGGAGGCCCGTTTCAATGGCTAAGAGCAACGTGGACATCCGTCACTACGACGTGATCCTCGCTCCCCACATCACCGAGAAGTCGACCCTCCTTTCGGAGAACAACGCGGTCGTCTTCAAGGTAGCCGGCGGCGCGAGCAAGCCCGAGATCAAGGCTGCTGTCGAAGCTCTGTTCGACGTCAAGGTCACCGGCGTGAACACGCTGGTCGTCAAGGGCAAGACCAAGCGCTGGCGCGGTAAGGCTTACCGCCGCAGCGACGTGAAGAAGGCGATCGTCACGCTGGCCGAAGGTCAGTCGATTGACGTGACCGAAGGCGTACGGGGCTGATTCGATGGCACTGAAGAAATACAACCCGACCAGCCCCGCCCGTCGCGGCCTGGTCCTCGTCGACAAGTCGTCGCTGTGGAAGGGCAAGCCTGTCAAGGCTCTGACCGAAGGCAAGCACAAGACCGGCGGTCGCAACAACAAGGGCCATGTCACCTCGCGCGGCATTGCTGGCGGCCACAAGCAGAAGTACCGCTACATCGACTTCAAGCGTCGCAAGTGGGACATGGAAGCCACCGTCGAGCGGATCGAGTACGACCCGAACCGCACGGCCTTCATCGCACTGGTGAAGTACACCGACGGCGAGCTCGCCTACATCCTCGCGCCGCAGCGTCTGGCCATCGGTGACGTCGTCGTCGCCGGCGAAAAGACCGACGTGAAGCCGGGCAACGCGATGCTGCTGTCGCAGATGCCGGTCGGCACGATCTGCCACAACGTCGAGATGAAGCCGGGCAAGGGTGGCCAGATCGCCCGTTCGGCAGGCACCTACGTCCAGGTCGTCGGTCGTGACCGCGGCATGGTCATCGTCCGCCTCAACTCGGGCGAACAGCGCTACCTGCGTGGCGACTGCATGGGCACCGTTGGCGCCGTGTCGAACCCCGACAACGCCAACCAGACCCTTGCCAAGGCCGGCCGCAAGCGCTGGCTGGGCCGTCGCCCGCTGACCCGTGGTGTTGCCAAGAACCCGGTCGACCACCCGCACGGCGGTGGTGAAGGCCGTACCTCGGGCGGCCGTCACCCGGTCACTCCGTGGGGCAAGCCGACCAAGGGCGCCCGCACTCGCAACAACAAGCAGACGGACAAGATGATCATCCGTTCGCGCCACGCCAAGAAGAAGAGGTAAGACACGATGGCACGTTCCGTCTGGAAAGGCCCCTTCGTCGACCTGTACCTTCTCAAGAAGGCCGAGGTCGCGCAGGATGCAGGAGCCAAGGCCGGCCCGATCAAGACCTGGTCGCGTCGTTCCACTATCCTTCCGCAGTTCGTTGGTTTGACCTTCCAGGTCTACAACGGACACAAGTTCATCCCGGTCTCGGTCAACGAGGACATGGTCGGCCACAAGCTCGGTGAATTCGCGCCCACGCGCACGTTCCCCGGCCACGCCGCCGACAAGAAGGGCAAGCGCTAATGAGCAAGCAGGCAGCACCCCGCCGCGTTGGCGAGAAGGAAGCTCTTGCGGTCGGCACCACCATTCGTGGTTCCGCCCAGAAGCTCAACCTCGTCGCCGGCCTGATCCGCGGCAAGAAGGCCGAGGAAGCCATGAACATCCTCGCTTTCTCGAAGAAGGCGATGGCCGTGGATGCCCGCAAGGTTCTCGCTTCGGCGATCGCCAATGCGGAAAACAACCACAACCTCGACGTCGACGCTCTCGTCGTTGCCGAGGCGTCGGTCGGCAAGTCGATCACCATGAAGCGTTTCCACGCTCGTGGTCGCGGCAAGTCCACCCGGATCCTCAAGCCGTTCTCACGCCTGCGGATCGTCGTTCGCGAAGTCGAGGAGGCCTGATCCATGGGTCACAAGAGCAATCCGATCGGTCTGCGTCTGCAGATCAACCGTACCTGGGACAGCCGCTGGTTCGCGGAAGGCCGGGACTACGGCAAGCTGCTTGAGGAAGACCTCAAGATCCGCAAGTTCATCCTTGAGAGCGTGCCGCAGGCGGCAATCTCGAAGGTGGTGATCGAGCGTCCCGCCAAGCTGTGCCGCGTGTCGATCTATGCCGCCCGTCCGGGTGTCATCATCGGCAAGAAGGGCGCCGACATCGAGAAGCTGCGCAAGAAGCTCTCGGTCATGACCTCCAGCGAAGTGAAGCTGAACATCGTCGAGATCCGCAAGCCGGAAATCGACGCCAAGCTCGTCGCTCAGGGCATTGCTGACCAGCTCGTGCGTCGCGTCGCTTTCCGTCGCGCCATGAAGCGTGCGATGCAGTCCGCGATGCGTCTGGGCGCCGAAGGCGTCAAGATCATGTGCGGTGGCCGTCTCGGCGGCGCTGAAATCGCCCGTGTCGAGCAGTATCGCGAAGGCCGCGTTCCGCTCCACACGCTGCGTGCGAACATCGACTATGCCGAAGCCGAGGCGCTGACCGCCTATGGCATCATCGGCATCAAGGTGTGGGTCTTCAAGGGCGAGATTCTCGGCCACGACCCGACGGCGCAGGATCGTTTGATGATGGAGGCTCAGACCTCCGGCGTCCGTCCGGCGCGCTGAGGCTTGAGGTAGAGAAGCACCATGCTGCAACCGAAGAAAACCAAGTTCCGCAAGGCGTTCAAGGGTAAGATCCATGGCAATGCCAAGGGTGGTACCGACCTGAACTTCGGCTCGTACGGCCTCAAGGCCCTCGAGCCCGAGCGGATCACCGCACGCCAGATCGAAGCGGCTCGCCGCGCGATCACCCGCCACATCAAGCGCCAGGGCCGTCTCTGGATCCGCGTCTTCCCGGACGTGCCGGTTTCGAAGAAGCCTGCCGAAGTCCGTCAGGGTAAGGGCAAGGGTTCGGTCGAATACTGGGCAGCCCGCGTCAAGCCGGGTCGCATCCTGTTCGAACTGGACGGCGTTGCCGGCCCGCTCGCAGCGGAGGCTTTCAGCCGCGCCGCGATGAAGCTGCCGATCAAGACCAAGGTCGTTGCCCGTCTCGGCGACACCTCGCACTTGGGTGGAGAAGACTGATGGCGAACCGCACTGAAGACCTGCGCGCCAAGACCGACGACCAGCTGACCTCTGAACTCGTCGACCTCAAGCGTGAACAGTTCAACCTGCGTTTCCAGGCCGCCACGAGCCAGCTCGAGCGCCCGGCACGCATCAAGGAAGTCCGTCGCGACATCGCCCGCATCAAAACGCTCCAGGCTGAGCGCGCGGCGAAGGCGTAAGGAGGAAACACGATGCCAAAGCGTATTCTGATCGGTACCGTCGTTTCCGACAAGACCGACAAGACCGTTACCGTGCTCGTCGAGCGTAAGGTGAAGCACCCGCTGTACGGGAAGATCATCCGCCGTTCGAAGAAGTACCACGCCCACGACGAGGACAACGCCTACCGCACCGGTGAGCGCGTCCGCATCGAGGAAACCAAGCCGATCTCCAAGACCAAGTCCTGGAAGGTGCTGGATCGCCTCGCTGCCAGCAAGGGCACTGCTGTCGAGGCCAACCTCGACGTCGAAGCAGCGAACTAAGACGTTTTTTTGGAACTGCCGGACTGGTTCCGGCAAGCCAGTTGAGAAGGAACCGGATCGATGATCCAGATGCAATCCAATCTCGACGTCGCGGACAACAGCGGCGCAAAGCGCGTCCAGTGCATCAAGGTACTGGGCGGGTCCAAGCGTCGTTTCGCAGGCGTCGGCGACATCATCGTGGTGTCGGTGAAGGAGGCGCAGCCCCGCGCTCGCGTCAAGAAGGGCGACGTTCACCGTGCGGTGATCGTGCGCACCAAGAAGGACGTGCGCCGCGCTGACGGCAGCGTTATCCGCTTCGACAGCAACGCGGCTGTCCTCGTCAACAAGAACGAGGAGCCGATCGGCACCCGTATCTTCGGCCCCGTCGTGCGTGAACTGCGCGGCCGCGGCTTCATGAAGATCATCTCGCTCGCTCCGGAGGTGCTGTAATGGCTGCCGCGAAGATCAAGAAGGGTGACAGCGTCGTCGTCCTGTCCGGCAAGGACAAGGGCCGCACCGGCACCGTGCTTCAGGTTCTCCCGAAGGACGGCAAGGTCGTGGTCGAAGGCGTCAACGTCGCCACCAAGCACCGCAAGCCGACGCAGGTGAACCCGCAGGGTGGCATCGAGCGCACGCCGGCTCCGATGGCGATCAGCAAGGTCGCGGTTGCCGACAAGGACGGCAAGCCGACCCGCGTTCGCTTCGAAACCAAGGACGGCAAGAAGGTCCGTGTGGCCGTGAAGTCCGGGGAGACCATCGATGGCTGAGAAGTACACTCCGCGCATGCGTTCGCGCTACGACGACGAGATCGTCAAGGCGATGACCGAGAAGTTCGGTTACAAGAACGCGATGGAAGTGCCCAAGATCGAAAAGATCACGCTCAACATGGGCGTGGGCGAAGCGAGCCAGGACAAGAAGAAAGTCCAGACGGCCGCTGCCGAGATGGAGGCGATCGCCGGCCAGAAGCCCGTGATCACCAAGGCTCGCAAGTCGATCGCGCAGTTCAAGCTGCGTGAAGGCATGCCGATCGGTTGCAAGGTTACCCTGCGCCGCGAACGCATGTACGAGTTCCTCGATCGTCTGATCACCATCGCGATGCCCCGCATCCGTGACTTCCGTGGCCTCAACCCGAAGTCGTTCGACGGCCGTGGCAACTACGCGATGGGTCTCAAGGAGCAGATCATCTTCCCGGAGATCAGCTACGACAAGATCGAGAAGGTGCGTGGCATGGACATCATCGTCACCACCACCGCCAAGACCGACGACGAAGCGCGCGAGCTGCTCCGTCTGTTTGGTTTCCCGTTCCCGGCAGAAGCCGAGGAACAGAAGGAGGCGGCGTGAGCCGCCGCTGAGGAAGAGAGCTTAAGTCCATGGCGAAACTGAGTTCCGTGAACAAGAACGAGCGTCGCAAGAAGCTCGTGAAGAAGTACGCAGGCAAGTACGCGCGCCTCAAGGCGATCGCTGACGATGAAGCGCTCGATGAAACCGAGCGCCTCATCGCCCGCCTGAAGCTGGCCGAGATCCCGCGCAACGGCAACCCGACCCGGGTTCGCAACCGTTGCGCCACGACCGGTCGTCCGCGCGGTTACTACCGCAAGTTCGGCCTTTGCCGCATCGAGCTGCGTGATCTTGCCAACAAGGGCATGATCCCCGGTGTGACGAAGTCGAGCTGGTAAGGGGCATATAGAAAATGGCTATGACCGATCCCCTGGGTGATATGCTCACCCGCATCCGCAACGGCCAGCGCGCAAAGAAGGACTCCGTCCTGTCGCCGGCCTCGAAGCTTCGTGCACGTGTGCTCGAAGTGCTCCAGCGCGAAGGCTACATCCGTGGCTACAGCGAAGATGCCACCGGCGCTCACCCGCAGCTGCGCATCGAACTGAAGTACTTTGAAGGCGAGCCCGCCATCAAGCACGTTCAGCGCGTTTCCAAGCCTGGTCGCCGCGTCTATTCGGGTTCCAAGGAACTCCCGATCGTACGCAACGGCCTTGGCATCACCATCGTCTCGACGCCCAAGGGCGTGCTTTCCGACGCGGAAGCCCGTTCGCAGAACGTCGGCGGCGAAGTGCTGGCGGAGGTGTTCTGATGAGCCGCATCGGTAAGAAGGCGGTTGCGATCCCCGGCGGTGTCACCGCCGCGATCGACAACGGCATCCTCTCGGTCAAGGGTCCCAAGGGTACCCTGACCATGGGTCTTTCTGACCAGGTGACCTACACGGTTGAAGACGGCACCATCGCGGTGAAGCCGATCAACCAGTCGAAGCAGGCCCGCAGCCACTGGGGCATGCAGCGCACGCTCGTCGCCAACCTGATCGAAGGCGTGACCGAAGGTTTCTCCAAGGTCCTCGAGATCAAGGGCGTCGGTTACCGCGCGCAGGCCCAGGGCGCGAAGCTCAAGCTTCAGCTCGGCTTCTCGCACGACGTTGACATCGACGTGCCCGAAGGCATCGAGATCAAGACCCCGGACAACACCACGGTCGAAATCTCCGGTATTGACAAGCAGAAGGTCGGCCAGGTTGCTGCCGAAATTCGTCGCTGGCGCAAGCCCGAACCCTACAAGGGCAAGGGCATCAAGTACCGCGGCGAGTTCATCTTCCGCAAGGAAGGGAAGAAGAAGTAATGGCAAAGCTTTCCCTCTTCGAACGCCGTCGTCGGCGTGTTCGTACCGCTCTGCGTGCCCGTGGCGGCGATCGTCCGCGTCTTTCGGTTCACCGCACCGGCCGTCACATCTATGCGCAGATCATCGATGATGCGCAGGGTCGCACCGTGGCTGCTGCCAACACCCTTGGCGGCAAGGGCACCGACGTTGATGCGGCTACCCGCGTCGGCAAGGAGCTCGCCGAGGCCGCCAAGAAGGCGGGCGTGACCGCTGTTGTCTTCGACCGTGGCGGTTTCCTGTTCCATGGCCGCGTCAAGGCGCTGGCCGAAGCCGCCCGTGAAGGCGGGCTGGAGTTCTGATCATGGCTGACGAAAACACCAACCCCGAACAGCCGATCGCGGCTGAGCACCCGCAGGGCGGTGAGCCGCAGGAGGCCCGCGAGGGTCGCGGTCGTGGCGGCCGTGGTCGCGGTGAACGTGGCGAGCGTGGCGGCCGTGGCCGTCGCGACGACCGTCGCGGCAATCGCAACGAGGAAGATGGCGGTGAGGAGCTGATCGAAAAGCTCGTCCACATCAACCGCGTTTCGAAGACCGTGAAGGGCGGCAAGCGCTTCGGTTTCGCAGCTCTCGTCGTCGTTGGCGACGGCAAGGGCCGCGTCGGCTTCGGCCACGCCAAGGCGCGCGAAGTTCCCGAGGCGATCACCAAGGCCACTGCTTCTGCCAAGAAGAAGATGGTCCGCGTGCCGCTCAAGGAAGGCCGCACCCTGCACCACGACGGCAAGGGCCGTTTCGGTGCCGGCAAGGTCAACGTGCGTACCGCCCCGGCCGGTACCGGCATCATCGCCGGCGGTCCGATGCGTGCCGTGTTCGAGAGCCTGGGCATTTCCGACGTCGTGACCAAGTCGGTCGGTACGTCGAACCCGTACAACATGATCCGCGCCACCTTCGACGCGCTGACCAACCAGACTTCGCCGAAGTCGGTTGCCCAGCGTCGTGGCAAGAAGGTTGCAGACCTTCTCGGTCGTGGCGGTGCCAGCGAGGTAGAGGCCGAGGCCGCTGCCGAAGCCATCGTGGAGTAATCAACCATGGCCAAGATCAAGATCAAGCAGATCGGTTCGCCGATCCGTCGCCCCGAGAGCCAGAAGAAGATCCTCATCGGTCTTGGCCTCGGCAAGATGCACAGGGTCGTCGAAGTCGAGGACACCGCCGAAGTGCGCGGTGCGATCGCCAAGCTGCCGCACATGGTGGCCGTGGTCGACTGACCTGCTCGAGGAACGCCCTTAGGGGAACACTTCGAGAGACATTCGAAAAGGGCTCCGGCGGCAACGTCGGGGCCTTTTTCTATGGCTGATGGTGAAGCATGGCGGAACGGTCTTTGATTGTGCAGGCTGGCCGGTTAGGACTGCGCCTTGGGTTTGCCCCCATCCGTCGGGGGCAGCGGGCGCTGAGGGCAGGGGGCAATTGCCGAGATGAAGCAAGCACGGTTCCCGGCGTGGTACGGGATCATCCTCCTGCTCGTTGCCCTGGCCTTGCGGGCCAGCACCTTCGGTGATCCCAACGTCCACGTCGACGAGACCTTCTACCAGACCGTCGGCATCGCCATGCACGAACAGCATGCGGTGCCTTACGTCGACGTCTGGGACCGCAAGCCCTGGGGTCTGTTCTTCCTCTATTACCTGATCGCCTTCATGTCCTATGCTCCGCTGGCCTACCAGTTGGTGGCAACGGTGTTCGCCGCGGCGACCGCCTGGGTGATCGGTGCAATCGCCAGCTTCTGGAACAGGGCGCAGGGCGGCCTTCTGGCCGGTATCTTCTATCTGCTGTGGCTGGAGCAGGAACAGGGCTTCGGCGGCCAGTCCCCGATCTTCTACAATCTCTTCGTGGCAAGTGCCGCGCTGCTGGTGCTGCAGGCTCTGCCCGACCTGCGGGAAGGAAAGCCGGGTTGGCGCCCCTATGCGGCGATGCTGCTGGGCGGTTGTGCGATTACCGTCAAGCAGACCAGCTTCTTCGAGAGTGCCTTCCTGGGCCTCTACTGTGCCTATACCCTCTGGCAGGCGCCCCTGTCGCGTCGGCGGGTCTGCACCGTCATCGCTTCGTGGGCACTTCTGGGCGCAGCGCCGATGCTGGCGATTTCCGCGTGGTACTGGCTGGAGGGTTACTGGGCGATCTACTGGCACGCGATGGTGACGTCGAACCTCGCCAAGCCGAAAGTCTGGTTATCTTCCGGAATCCGTACGATCCTCATGTTCATCAGGCTTGCGCCATTCCTCGTCATGGGGGTGCTCGGAATTCCCAAGATGGTTTCGCAGCAGCGCCGGTTCATGGGGTTCTGGTTGCTGGCTGCGAGCCTGGGGCTGCTTTCCGTGCCCAATTTCTACGTCCATTATGCGCTGCCGATCCTCGTACCTCTGACCATCGTGAGCGCGGGCCTGCTGCAGGGACGCATTGCCGGGCCGATCGCGATGGTGGTGCTCGCGTTCCTCGCCTTTCGCGAGACGTCGGTGCTGGACTTCGAACACGCCCGGCGCTCGCGCGCGGCGATGACCGAACTGGTCGAAGCGGTTCGCAGGCATGACGATGGCGGGCCGCTGTTCGTCTATGACGGCCCGTTCCAGCTCTATCACCTGACCGGGCATCGCTTCGTATCGCCGCTGGTCTTCCCCCATCATCTTGCGCAAACGATAGAGAAGGACGTCAGTCACCTGTCGACTGCAGGCGAGGTGCGACGGGTTCTGGCCGAGCGTCCCAGCACCGTCGTGCTCGCGCCCCAGCCGCGGCAGGACCCGGTCAACTGGGAGACTCTGCGGCCGGTTCGCGCCTATATCCACGCCAACTGCCGGCTTGTCGCCCGAGTGGAGACGCCCGAGTGGCTTCTTTCCAGCAAGATGGATGTCTGGGCCGACTGCAACCGGCATGGCGGGGCGAAATAGCGCCCGTTCGCGCCGGGCCGCCGCTCGTGACATCTTCCTCTGTCCGCGCGCTGTGCTAAGGGCGCACGCAGGCCCCGGGCGCCGCGCCGGGCCGGATCTCCAGACGAGGATTACCTTGGCCAGTCGTACTCTTGCCGTTTCGCTTCTCTGCCTGACGTTGCTGGGCACGGCGGCCTGCGATCCGCGCCCTGTCAGCGAAGAGAACCAGGACGTCAACGCGCTGGAAGAGATCGGCAGCGAGAGCGCCTGCATCGACGAACTGTCCGATCCCGAGCTGCTGCGCTCGCAGCGCAGGGTGGACGATGCCCTGCGCAAGGCGCTGCTGGAGGGCAAGGCGCTCGATCCGGCGGCACAGGCAGCCGAGGCGCTGGAGCGCGGCGATTTTCGCCTGGCCGGGGCCCTGACGGCGAAAGGCGTGTCGACCTCGGTCTATGGGGCGCAGTGCCGGATCATGGGCGGGTTGAGCGCCCGGGCGATCCGCGCCGTGTCCTTCCTCGACCCGGTGCCGGCCGAGAAGCCCGGGCCGGATTATCTGATGCGGGCCGAGACCTTTGCGCGGGCCTACAACGCGGCAATCCTGTCCGATGAGCGCTATCCCTATGGCGACATCTGCCGGAAGTTCGACGGCAAGGTCGCGTTCGGCGAGGACGGCACCCTGCAGGTCCAGGACGCGAGGCCTTCCGATCATGCTTTCGGCTTTGCCGATCTCGGTTCGGTCCGTTCCGCGCCGACTCTGGCCGAGCTGGCGCGGCGCGGCTCGGTCAGCCGACTCGACGGCTTGCTGCGGTCCGGTCAGTATGACGTGAACACGCCCGACCTGTTCGGGATGACGCCATTGGCCTGGGCGATCGCCTATCGTCGCCGCGGCGCATCGGACCTGCTGCTGCGCGCCGAGTCGAGCCCGGGGGGCTCTCGCTGTCAGACGATCTACGACCGTCGCTCGCCGATGCAGGTGGCACGCGTGCAGCAATGGGTCGGCATGCTGCGACGCATGCAGCCGCTGGTCACCGAGGATGACTTCAACGCGCTGCAGGAACTGCCGCGTCTCTCAGACGGCGACATCGACCGGTTCAATCACGGGCTCACGCTGCTCAACGACAGCTTCGCCGCGCAGTTCAGCAAGAACCGGTATCTGACCAAGCACCGGATCTATTTCACCGTGAACAGCGATGGCGAATCGACCGGCTGCCGCATCGAGCCTGCGACGACCTATCCCGACTATGACGAGAAGATCTGCGCGCTGGGCCTCGATGTCCTGCACTGGAAGCCGGCCCGTGGCGTCTTCGGCAACGTGATCGACGGAGAGGCATCGCTGATCGTCGGGGTTCGTTCGAAGTAGGCGTCGGACGAGGCGTCGCACGAGGCGGGGGCGAAAGGGGGGTGACATTCCCCGCCCGATCCCCTAAGGGGCCGCCTTCCCATCAAGCGCGACCTAAAGCGAAAGCGAGTGCAGACTATGAAACTGAATGATATCCGCGACAACTCGGGTGCCCGTCATCGCCGTATGCGTATCGGCCGTGGCATCGGCTCGGGTAAGGGCAAGACCGGTGGCCGTGGCCAGAAGGGTGCGAAGGCACGTTCGGGTGTTTCGATCAACGGCTTCGAGGGCGGCCAGATGCCGCTCCACATGCGTCTTCCGAAGCGCGGCTTCACCAACGCCAAGTTCCGCAAGGACTACGCCGAAGTGAACCTGGGCATGATCCAGAAGGCGATCGACGCCGGCAAGCTCGACATCTCGGGCACCGTCGATCACGCCGCTCTGAAGACTGCCGGCCTGGCCCGTGGCGGCAAGGACGGCGTCCGTCTGCTCGGCAAGGGCGAACTGACCGCCAAGGTCGCCTTCAACGTCGCCGGTGCCTCGAAGGGCGCCGTCGCCGCGGTCGAGAAGGCCGGTGGTTCGGTCGTACTTCCTGCCAAGGAAGCCGCCGAAGCCTGAGGCAAGGCGATAAAGTGATCTGATGATCCGGAGAGGGCGGGCGCCAGGCGCTTCGCCCTCTCATGCTGTTCCGTCCACGGTTTTTCGAGACAGGGGTTTTCGCTCCCGCCTCGAGAACTATATGACGAGTTCCTGTCCCGGGGTTCGACAAGCCGGCATGCAGCCGCTAAGGGCGACTCCGATAAGATTCATCGAGGCATCCCTAACGTCATGGCATCTCGCGCCGACAACATCGCAAGTTCGCTCAGTCTTGCCAATTTTTCCAAGGCAACCGAACTCAAGAACCGCATCTGGTTCACGATCGGTGCGCTGATCGTCTTCCGCTTTTTGAGCTTCGTGCCGCTGCCGGGTGTGAACCCGCTGATTCTCGAATCGCTCTACAGCCAGACGCAGGGCGGCATTCTCGACCTGTTCAACACCTTTTCGGGCGGTTCGCTTTCGCGCATGAGCCTGATCGCGCTCGGCGTGATGCCCTACATCACCGCCTCGATCGTGGTGCAGCTGGCCGCTTCGCTTCACCCGGCGCTGGTCGCGCTGAAGAAGGAAGGCGAGGCCGGTCGCAAGAAGCTCAACCAGTACACCCGTTTCGGCACCGTCGGCCTTTGCGCCATCCAGGGCTACTTCCTGGCGGTCAGCCTCGAAGCCTATGGCGCGTCGAGCGGCCTGCAGGCGGTCGTCGATCCGGGCTACATGTTCCGCATCGGCGCGGTGATCTCGCTGGTGGGCGGGACGATGTTCCTGCTGTGGCTGGGTGAGCAGATCACCTCGCGCGGCATCGGCAACGGCGTTTCGCTGATCATCATGGCCGGCATCGTCGCGCAGATGCCGACTTTCGCCAGCAACCTGGGCCAGGCCTACAGCGCCGGCGACACCGGTTCGTTCCTGATCATGGCCCTGATCGTCCTGATCGTCGCGATGATCCTGATGATCTGCTTCATGGAGCGCGCGCAGCGCCGCTTGCTGATCCAGTATCCCAAGCGCGCCACGCAGCGCGGCATGATGCAGGCCGACCGCAGCCACCTGCCGCTCAAGATCAACACCGCGGGCGTGATCCCGCCGATCTTCGCCAGCTCGCTGCTGCTGCTGCCGCTCACGATCACCCAGTTCGCCGGCAATTCGCTTTCGCCGGAATCGACGATGGGCCAGGTCGTGGTGACGCTGAACCAGTACCTGGGGCACGGCAAGCCGCTCTACATGCTGCTCTACGCAGCCGGCATCGTGTTCTTCTCGTTCTTCTACACCGCTGTCGTCTTCAATCCGGAAGAGACTGCCGAGAACCTGAAGAAGAACGGCGGCTTCATCCCGGGTATCCGTCCGGGCAAGAATACCGCTACCTATCTCGACTACGTGCTGACGCGCGTGACCGTGATCGGTGCGATCTATCTGACGATCGTCTGCACGGTTCCGGAGTACTTCCTGTCGATGACCGGCTTGCCGCTGCTCTTCATGGGTGGCACGAGTCTGCTGATCGTCGTCAACGTGACGGTCGATACGATCACCCAGATCCAGTCGCACCTGCTGGCGCACCAGTATGGCGACCTGATCAAGAAGGCGAAACTGAAAGGCCGCATCCGCTAAGGGGCGAGCGCCGGACAAATAATTGAGGGGTAAGGCGTGAATATCATCCTGCTGGGTCCGCCGGGAGCGGGTAAGGGCACCCAAGCACAGCGTCTCGTCGAGCGGCATGGCATGCGCCAGCTTTCGACCGGGGACATGCTGCGTGCGGCAGTCAAGGCGGAAACGCCGACCGGGCTTGAGGCCAAGGCTGTCATGGAACGTGGCGAACTGGTTTCGGACGCCATCGTCTCGGCGCTGATCGGCGACGAACTCGACGCGATGGGCCCCGATGCGGGCGCCATCTTCGACGGCTATCCCCGCACTGCCGCCCAGGCCGAATCGCTCGATGCGATCCTGTCCCAGCGCGGTCGCAAGCTCGACCGCGTGATCGAGCTGGTGGTGGACGAGGACGCGCTGGTCGAGCGCATCACGGGTCGCTTCACCTGCGCCACCTGCGGCAAGGGCTACCACGACAAGTTCGAACAGCCCAAGGTTCCCGGCACCTGCGACAAGTGCGGCGGAACCGAGTTCAAGCGCCGTCCCGACGACAACGCCGAGACCGTGCGTACCCGCATGGCCGAGTATCGTGCCAAGACCGCGCCGATCCTGCCGATCTACGAATCGCGGGGCATCGTCGCGAAGATCGATGGCATGGCGGACATGGACGACGTGACCGCGGCGATCGAAGCCGTCCTCGGCTCCTGATTGTGAGCACGGGCGAGGGGCGCCGCGCCTTGCGGTTCTGCCTCTCGCCCGTGACGCCTCTGCCGTGCGTGCGGAGGACTGCCGGAAACCTTCCAGGAGAAATGCCCCGATGAAATCCGCTGCATTCGCCCTTGGCCTGGCCCTTTTCGGAAGTGCCGTACCGGCTTCGGCGAAAGTGGCGGACGTTTCTGAGCGTGGTTTCGTGGTGCGCCACCTTGTCGAGGTCGCGGCCAGTCCGGCCAAGACCTGGGACATGATCCTCGAACCTGCCAAGTGGTGGGAATCTTCGCATACCTGGTCGGGCGACGCGGCCAACCTCTCGATCGAGGCGAAGGCGGGCGGGTGCTTCTGTGAAGTGCTGCGCAATCCCAAGTCGCCCAATGCGGCGCCGCGCGGCAGCGTCGAGCACATGCGGGTGGTCTACATCGAGAACGGCCGCGCGCTACGCATGGTCGGAGCGCTGGGGCCGCTGCAGGCCGATGCCGCCAATGGCACCCTGACGATCGAGATCAAGCCCGCCAAAGACGGGACGCAGGTCCTGCTCGAATATGTCGTGGGCGGTTTCCTGCGCACGCCGATGGACAAACTGGCCCCGGCAGTGGACGGCATGCTCGGCGCCCAGTTGGCGAGCCTCGCCGGAAAGCTGGGCGGTTCTTTTTCGGCCGCATTCCCGCTGCCGGAAGACAGGCCCGTCGAGAAGCCGCAAGCGGAAAAGGCCGGTCCGCCGGAGCCGCCTGCTACCGCCGGCGCCGAAATAATCGGTCGCTGAAGGAGGGCGCGCGTTTTGGCATATTTTGACTGCGCGCCATGGATACGGTAGGAAGTGAACACTGGTTGAGCGCTGGCCGCCATACAATGGCGGACACGGCACCGTTTCTCGTCCGCTGGACGTTGACAGGTGCTGCGAATCGTTTTAAGCGCGCCCTTCACTCGAAAACCACGGTAGTCCGGATGGCTCACACCACGCGTGTTAAAGGCATCGTGTGGCACGCCCTCTGGGCTTTTGCCGTTTCATCGGAATTCGGGTGGCAAGCGTTGAGATGGAAGGCGTCCAAGCGTCTTCTGTGGAGCATGGAGATTTAAGTGGCTCGTATTGCCGGGGTAAACATCCCCACCAACAAGCGCGTTATCATCGCGCTCACGTATATCCACGGTATCGGTCGTACCAAGGCCGTTGAGATCGCCGACAAGCTCGGCATCGATCACACCCGTCGTGTTCAGGACCTCTCGGACGCCGAAGTGCTCCAGATCCGTGAAACCATCGACGCCGACCACCTGGTCGAGGGTGACCTTCGTCGCGAAACCGCGATGAACATCAAGCGCCTCATGGACCTCGCCTGCTATCGCGGCCTGCGTCACCGTAAGGGTCTGCCCGTTCGCGGCCAGCGCACCCACACGAACGCCCGTACCCGCAAGGGTAAGGCAAAGCCGATCGCCGGCAAGAAGAAGTAAGCCTGACGGGCCGCCTCGGCCCTCGGTTTCCGCAGCGATTTATCGACAGGATACACGGACATGGCACGCGAACCCCAGCGCATTAAGCGCCGCGAACGCAAGAACATCACGAGCGGCATTGCGCACGTCAATGCGAGCTTCAACAACACCATGGTGACCATCACCGACGCCCAGGGCAACGCGATTTCGTGGTCCTCGGCCGGCATGATGGGCTTCAAGGGCAGCCGCAAGTCGACTCCCTACGCCGCGCAGGTCGCCGCTGACGACGCCGGCAAGAAGGCCGCCGAACACGGCGTGCGCACCCTCGAGGTCGAGGTCAAGGGCCCCGGTTCGGGCCGCGAGAGCGCGCTGCGCGCCCTGCAGGCCGTCGGCTTCACGATTACCTCGATCCGCGACGTGACACCGATCCCGCACAACGGTGTCCGCCCCTCGAAGCGCCGCCGCGTCTGATCGAGTTATTCCGGGCGACGAACCGGTCGTCGCCCGGCTTTCGGATCGTCCCAGGCCTTTCCAACCGGCCTGCGGGCGTAACCGCCATCGAAATCCCAGGGGAAGTCCATGACTGTCAACATCAAGAACTGGCAGGAACTCAAGAAGCCGAACAGCCTTGAGATCAAGCCGGGACCAGACCCCAAGCTTAAGGCGACTTTCGTTGCCGAACCTCTCGAGCGCGGCTTCGGCCTGACTCTCGGAAACGCGCTGCGTCGCGTGCTGCTCTCCTCGCTTCAGGGCGCAGCGATCACCTCGATCAAGATCGAGAACGTGCTTCACGAGTTCTCGTCGCTTGCCGGCGTGCGTGAAGACGTCACGGACATCGTCCTGAACGTCAAGCAGATCGCGCTCAAGATGCAGGGCGAAGGCCCGAAGCGTCTGCAGCTTTCGGCTACCGGCCCGGCCGAGGTCAAGGCTGGCGACATCGCCGTCTCGGGTGACATCGAGGTCATGAACAAGGACCTCGTGATCTGTCACCTCGACGAAGGTGCGACGCTGAACATGGAACTGACCGCCGACACCGGCAAGGGCTACGTCCCCGCCGTCGGCAACCGTCCCGTCGATGCGCCGATCGGCCTGATCCCGGTTGACTCGCTCTATTCGCCGGTTCGCCAGGTCAGCTACAAGGTCGAGAACGCCCGCATCGGGCAGGAACTCGACTTCGACAAGCTGAGCCTGAGCGTCGAGACCGACGGCACGGTGACCCCGGAAGATGCGGTGGCCTATGCCGGTCGCATTCTTCAGGACCAGCTCGCGCTGTTCGTCCACTTCGAGGACATCGCTCCGGTTGGCGCTCCGCAGATGATCGGCATGGCCGCTGCGCAGCCCGAGGAAAGCGACACCAACCAGCTCAACCGTTACCTTCTCAAGAAGGTCGACGAGCTCGAGCTGTCGGTGCGTTCGGCGAACTGCCTCAAGAACGACAACATCATCTACATCGGCGATCTCGTGCAGAAGACCGAGGCCGAGATGCTCCGTACGCCGAACTTCGGCCGCAAGTCGCTCAACGAGATCAAGGAAGTCCTTTCCTCGATGGGCCTGCGCCTCGGCATGGACATCCCGGGCTGGCCGCCCGAGAACATCGAAGAGATGGCCAAGAAGCTCGAACAGGAGCTCCTTGGATAAGGAACCAGTCGAACCCCCCGGCGGCGGGGGGG
>NZ_CCBH010000138.1:0-1184 GCF_001368935.1 Novosphingobium sp. KN65.2 | reverse complement strand
ACGGGGGGGGGCTGGAGCCTGCCGCGCAGTTGCTGGAGCAGGCCGCCGCACGCACCGGCAATCCCAGCCTGAAGAAGTTTCTCTCCCTGCGCGCCAGGGCCTTTCGCACCGACGACTATTTCGAGAGCGAGCTGGCCTGGATGGACCTGACCGGCACGCCCATCGAAGTCGCCATCGGGCCCTACGAAGTCTATACCGACCGCCTGATGGGCGCCAAGACCGCCTTCGAGAGCTTCGTGACGCTCAAGGACCCGCAGGAGTCCGCCGCGCTCGCCAAGTACAAGAACTATCTCAAGGACATGGAAGCCAATCTTCCCATCGAGGATCGGTACAAGAACTTCCAGCGCGGCTTCGCCAGCCCGATCGCGGTGGCCGAGCAGGTCCACGGCGGGGGCGACAATGTGCCCGGCGTCCAGACCATCGCCTTCAACCTGCCCAACGACGAGCGCGTGCGCGAGGCCAAGGGCGCGAAGAAGGTGATCCTGTCCAACGTGCTGGGCGCCAAGTTCGAACGCATCCTCAAGCCGATGGGCTCGCTGGTGCTCGAACCCGATCAGGCCGCGCGCGTCGACAAGAAGTACATGCAGTTCGAGACGCTGTTCCATGAACTGTCGCACAGCCTCGGGCCGGGCACGATCGTGGTGAACGGCGAGACGACGACGGTCGACAAGATGCTCAAGGAACAGGGTTCGGCGCTCGAAGAGGCCAAGGCCGATGTTGCAGGGGTCTGGAACATCCTGCTGATGATGCGCAAGAGAGAGATCCCGGAGGCGGAGAAGCCGCAGCTCTTCGCGACCTACTTTACCGGCATCTTTCGCGCGGTGCGCTTCGGCGCGGTCGAGGCGCACGGCAAGGGCGCAGCGCTGCAATACGCCTATCTGCAGGACAAGGGCGCGTTCCGCTGGAACGAGGCCGCGGGCCGCTACGTCATCGATGACGCGAAGATGGAAGCGGGCGTTCGCGACCTCCTGCATGACATCCTGATGCTGCAGGCCAATGGCGACTACGAAGGGACGAAGGCCTTCATGGGCAAGTGGGCGAAGCTCGATGCGCATGCCGAAGCCGCCGTCGCTTCGATGGCATCGCTGCCGGTGGATATCCGGCCGATCTATCCCGACGCGATCTGATCGAAGTCCGAGAGAGGCGTCTCTTCCCCCGGATAAATTCCCCCCCCCCCCCCCCCC
>NZ_CCBH010000137.1:0-35463 GCF_001368935.1 Novosphingobium sp. KN65.2 | reverse complement strand
TCATGAATAAGACAGGTTAGACCTTCGAACATTTTTGCAGAGAATGGGGGACGGATGAGCTTCTATGATGTTCTGATCATTGGCGCGGGTCACGCAGGGGCCCAGGCGGCTATTTCTCTGCGGCAGGCGGGCTTTGAGGGCACTATTGGCATGATAGGGGACGAAACGGAGCCGCCCTATGAGCGGCCGCCGCTGTCCAAGGAATATTTCGCCGGCGAAAGGACGTTCGAGCGCATTCTGATCCGCCCGCTCGCTTTCTGGGGCGAGCGGAAGGTCGAACTGCTGCTGGGCCGACGAGTGAATGGCGTGGATCCTTTGCGCAAGGTCGTGACTGCGGGCGACGGGGAGTTCGGCTACGGCAAACTGATCTGGTGCACCGGCGGCTCGCCTCGCACGCTGACCTGCAACGGCGCGGCCGCCGGTAACGTCCATGGGATTCGCCGACGTGATGATGTCGACGCGATCATGGGCAAGCTGAGCGGAACGAACCATGTCACCGTCATCGGCGGGGGCTATATCGGTCTGGAGGCCGCCGCGGTGCTGACCAAGTTCGGCAAGACGGTGGTTTTGCTGGAGGCGCTGGATCGGGTACTGGCGCGTGTCGCGTGCGAAGATCTGTCACGCTTCTATGAGGCGGAGCATCGCGCCCACGGCATCGACCTGCGGACGAGCGCGAAGATGGGCTGCATCGAGGTAGTCGACGCGCTCGATGGCAAGAGGGCGACGGCCGTGCGAATGGCCGATGGTGAGCGGATCGCGACCGACATGGTAATCGTTGGCATCGGCATCGTGCCGGAGACCGGCCCGCTGATCGCGGCGGGCGCGGCTGGAGGCAACGGTGTGGACGTGGATGAATATTGCCGCACGTCCTTGTCCGACATCTATGCTGTCGGCGATTGTGCAACCCATTCAAACCGCTTTGCAGGCGGCGCGCATATGCGGATTGAATCGGTTCAGAACGCCAATGACCAGGCCAAGACTGCGGTGGCGCATATCATGGGTAAGGATGAACCTTATGATGCGGTGCCCTGGTTCTGGTCGAACCAATATGATCTCAAGCTACAGACGATGGGCTTGTCGATCGGCTTTGACCAGACCGTTCTGCGTGGTGATCCGGCGACGCGCAGCTTCTCGATTGTATATCTCAGGCGTGGCAAGGTTATCGCTCTCGATTGTGTAAATGCAGTGAAAGATTATGTGCAGGGTCGCGCGCATGTGTTGTCAGGCGCGGCGCTAGACTTCGGTCAGTTGCGCGATCCTGCTATACCGCTCAAGGAAGTCAAAATGGCCTAACTGCTAGATTATCGTTAAAGCGCCGACCGCAGTATGTCGTTTTAAGCCTCTTGCTCGAGCTTAAAGCTGGCCCTTGCTTGCGAAATGAGGTGCTGGTGGGCTACGGCCCATCCTATCAGCGTCTTCAAGGGACTGAGGAATGAAATTCCCATTCCGGTCAGGGCATATTCGACTTGCGGGGGTGTCGATCTGAAGACCGTTCGGCTGACAAAACCATCTTCCTCGAGCCGTCTCAGGGTTCGCGCCAGCACCTGCTTCGAGATGTCGCCGATCAAACGATGCAATGCATTGAACCTTAGTGGGGCGTCGGCCAGATGAGCGAGGATCAACAAGCTCCATCGATCGCCTACCCGATCAACCACATCGCGTACCACGCAGGGTTGATTGAATCCGGTGCCCGAGGGCGGAAGCAGTCCTTTAGAGCCAGTCATCAAAGTCTCCATTTTACAGGTCACATCAGGCTGCCCTGATCAGAAAATATGCCTCCTTGCTGGCCTCGAGGGCAGCTTCTAATTCAGAGTCTGCTTCGAAAGTCCCTCAAGCGTAGCAATACCTTGCAGTTCTGCGGGTAAGCATGCGTATGGAGGCTATCGTCGCCCACGCCGTGGACGATGCGATGGTGGTTTCCCAATCTTTGGCGAGGCGTCGGCATCGGCCGAGCCATGCGAAGGTGCGTTCGACGACCCATCGACGCGGGAGAACCTGGAAGCCCTTCGCTTTATCCGAACGCTTGATGATCTCGATCGTCCAGACTCCCGATCCGGCGAGGGCCGCCCGGAGTTTGTCGCCGGCATAGCCTCCATCGGCAAAGACATGGCGTAGCCATGGGAAGCGTTTGCGCACGGCCTTGAGGACATCGACGGCACCGTCACGGTCCTGGATGTCGGCGGTGTGGACGAGGATGAAGATGAGAAAACCGCCGGTGTCGGTCAGGATATGACGCTTGCGCCCCTTGATCTTCTTACCTGCGTCATAACCGCAAGGACCGCCGCTTTCGGTGGTTTTCACCGACTGGCTGTCGATCACACCAGCACTCGGAGAGGCTTCGCGCCCCTCGATCTCACGCAGGTTCATCACCAGCACCGTGTTCATCGCCTCGAGCAGGCCGGTGTTGCGCCAGGCGTAGAAATAGCGCTGTACCGTCGAGACTGGCGGGAAGCACTTGGGCAGAAGTCTCCACGCGCAGCCGCTTGCCGCGATGTATAGCAAGGCATTCACCACTTCGCGCATGTCCGTCGTCCGACGACGACCTCCGCGCTTGGCAGCCGGGATGAATGGTGCCGCCAATTGCCACTCCCGGTCCGTCATATCACTGGAATAGCGCAATCCTTTCCGGCTATGCTCCTGCCGGGCAATACCAGTCCATGCCATTGATCACTCCATCTCTTCGCAAGGACGGTGTGAATCACAACATGCTGGTATTGCTCAACAACTTTCGGGGCGGGCTCTCAGATAACAAAAATAGACCACGTTACATCTCAAAACCATATTCTGCATTCTGCTCATATTCGTCCCAACTCCAGCCGGAAGGAAGGTTGATGAACTCTCATAGGACCATCGCCGTCATCGGCGGCACCGGCTATGCCGGGTCGGCCATTGCGCGCGAGGCCGCAAAGCGGGGGCACGCTGTCACCGTTGTTAGCCGTAGGGCGGCTGACCAGCCGATCGATGGCATCCGACATATCACGGCGACGGCGGCTGATGCCGGCGCAACCGTTACCGGGGCCCAGGTTGTCGTCGGCGCACTGTCGCCGCGAGGCGATAACGTCGGCACACTCGCGCAAACCTACGGCAAGCTCGCCGAACTGGCGGCCGGGGCGGGAGCCCGTCTCATCCTGGTCGGCGGATTTTCCTGTCTGCGGCGTACCGCCGGCGGGCCCCGCATTCTCGAGGCGGAGGGCTTTCCTCCCGGTACGCCCTCGGAACTTCTGGTCGAGGCGCAGGAAAATCTGGATGTTTTGAACAATCTGCTGACAGATTCGACCGGAGTCGATTGGTTGTTCGTCTCGCCGGCTCTGGAATTCTCCGCCTGGGCGCCGGGGGAGGATTTGGGTCATTACCGGATCGGCAATGACGTGGCGCTATTTGACGACAACGGCAAGTCGGCGATCAGCGGTATAGACTATGCTCGTGCGGTACTGGACGAAATCGAGACTCCTATCCACCATCGGATGCAGATCGGCATTGCCTATTGATGGTTTTATTTCGGCCTCAAGCTCCTGTGCGGCAGAGAAGCTCCGCATTTTTTGATCGCGAGATGCGTCAATGTTTGTTAGCGACAAGGGCCGGCTGGTTTCACATCTGCCCGGCCGCCGCAGAATGTTGCTCGATCTCGACAACGGCTGAACCAAGCAGTTCGACGACGCGAGCGAACCCCTGCAGCCGGGCGGTAGCGCTGTCGCGGGAAACCGAAGCGGCGGCAACAACGCTGCCGTCCACTCCCCGCAACGGCATGGCGACACAAACCAACCCCTCTGCTATTTCCTCGTTGTCGATCGCATAACCTCGCTCACGCACACGCGCCAATTCCTGACGCAGCAAGTCGGGATCGACAATCGTTCTGTGTGTTAGCGGAACAAATGGCCCAGTCTCAAGATAGGCTTCACGTTCGGCATCTGGAAGATGCGCAAGCAACACCTTGCCTATCGCGGAGCAATAGGCCTCGAGTTGCATTCCCACACGGGTAAACAGATCGCCCGCGCCGCGACCCGTCTTGATACGGTAGGTAACCATGTCGTTGTCGAGCGACCCCAGTTGCACGATGCTGCGGACCTGTCCGGCCAGACGGTGGAGCACCGGAGCGGCGGCATTTGCGATCATCTGCTTCTCATCGATCTGTCTCAGCAGGGCCAACAGCCTCGGTCCAGCGACGTATCGGCCGTTGGGAAGACGAGAAAGATAGGCTGCGGACATCAACGTTTTAACTTGTCGGTGCGCTGTTGCGACAGGCAGACCTATGTCGCGCGCGAGCGCAGCAATCGAGCGGCGGCCGCCATCGCCGATTACCGCCTCGAGCATCTCGAGTGTGCGCTTGGTTGCGCCGATCTGAGGTGTACCATTTCTCATGTTGTGAGAAGCTAGCAGGATCGACGACTGGCTTCAAACGATCCTGCGATCTACCATCGCTTCAAAGTCGGGAGAGGAGCGATCATGACGACATCCACCAACCACGAGGAACTCGCACGGCGCTTGCGCGAGGCCTACAACGGGAACCCGGTGCCTCCGCTGCGGGACGGCCTCGATCCGGTCGACATTCAGGGCGCCTATGCCGTGCAGACCATCAACACCCGCTTCTGGGAAGCGCAGGGCCGTAAGATCGTCGGACGCAAGGCGGGACTGACCGCCAAGGCGGTGCAAGTGCAGCTGGGCGTTGATCAGCCGGATTTCGGTGTGCTGTTCGACGACATGCAAGTTGCCGACGGCGGCTATCTTGATCCGTCGGCAAGTCTCCAGCCCAAGGCAGAGGCTGAGATAGCCTTCGTGTTGGGCAAGGACCTGCCCGATCCGAACACGACGCCCGAGATGGTGGCCGATGCCGTTGCTTCCGTTCATGCCGCGATCGAGATCGTGGACAGCCGCATCGCAGACTGGAAGATCACTTTCGCCGACACCGTCGCCGACAACGGGTCATCGGCCTATTTCGTGCTCGCCGATGCGGGCAAGCCGTTGCCGGGCCTCGACCTTCGCACGGCAGGAATGGTGATGGAAATCAACGGCGAGATCGTGTCCTTGGGCGCGGGGGCAGCGGCGCTGGGCCATCCTCTTAACGCCGCGGCTTGGCTCGCCCGAACGCTGGCGGCGCGGGAAGAGCCGCTCAAGGCCGGCGATATCCTGTTAGCCGGCGCGCTGGGGCCGATGGTCGCCTTGAAACTCGGCGACCATGTTCGCGCCGTGGTCGGCGGTATCGGTGAGTGCAGCTTCACGTACGAAAGGGCCTGAACGGTATGAGTAAGACAAAAGTAGCGATCATCGGTTCGGGCAATATCGGGACCGACCTGATGATCAAGATCATGCGCCTGTCCAACGTGCTCGAAATGGGTGCCTTCGTCGGGATCGATCCGGAAAGCGACGGGCTGAAGCGCGCAGCGCGCATGGGTGTGGCGGTGACGCACGAAGGCATTGACGGTTTGGTCGCCATGCCGGAATTCCAGGACATACGCATCGTGTTTGACGCGACGTCGGCCGGCGCGCACAAGCGCAACAATGACGTGCTGCAACAGCATGGCAAGCGGGTGATCGACCTGACGCCGGCCGCGATCGGTCCCTACACCATCCCGCCGGTCAACGGCGAGGCCAATCTGGACGCGTCCAATGTCAATATGGTGACGTGCGGCGGCCAGGCGACGATCCCGATGGTCGCTGCCGTCAACCGGGTCGCGAAGGTGCACTATGGCGAAATCGTCGCCTCGATCAGTTCGAAGAGTGCAGGGCCCGGTACGCGCGCGAACATCGACGAATTCACTGAGACGACCAGCCAGGCGATCGTCGATGTAGGCGGCGCGACCCGGGGCAAGGCGATCATCATCCTCAACCCGGCCGAACCCCCGTTGATCATGCGAGATACTGTCTATTGCCTGTGCGACGATGGCGACCGCGAGGCTATTAGCCGGTCGGTGGAGGACATGGTCGCAGAAGTGCAGACCTATGTGCCGGGTTACCGGTTGAAGCAGCCGGTGCAGTTCGAAAGCATCGGCGACAATCAGCCGCTGCACATTCCTGAGATGGCGCCTACCGGGCAGACCAGCTTCACGGGTCTCAAGGTTTCCGTCTTCCTCGAGGTCGAGGGCGCTGCTCATTATCTGCCGGCCTATGCCGGCAATCTCGACATCATGACCTCGGCTGCGCTTCGCACGGCCGAGAAGATCGCTGTCCGCATACATGGAGGAGTCGCGGCATGACCTTCGATCCGACTGCCACGAAGCTTTATATCCAGGATGTCACTCTGCGCGACGGCATGCACGCGATCCGGCACCAATATGGCCTCGATCATGTGAAGAAGATCGCCAAGGCCCTCGACGCGGCGAAAGTCGATGCGATCGAAGTGGCGCATGGCGATGGCTTGCAGGGCTCGTCCTTCAACTACGGTTTTGGCGCCCACACTGACTGGGACTGGATCGGCGCGGTTGCCGAGGTACTGGAACATAGCGTCCTTACCACCCTGCTCCTGCCGGGCATTGGCACGGTCCATGACCTGAAGCACGCCTATGAAATGGGCGTGCGGTCGGTGCGCATCGCGACCCACTGCACCGAGGCGGACGTCAGCAAGCAGCATATCGAGGCTGCTCGCAACCTCGGCATGGACGTGTCCGGCTTTCTGATGATGAGCCACATGTCTGGGCCCGAACCGCTGGCGCAGCAGGCGAAGCTGATGGAAAGCTATGGCGCACATTGCGTCTATGTGACCGACAGCGGTGGCGCGATGAACATGGAAGAATATGCTGCGCGCCTGCAGGCCTACGACCGGCTGCTGAAGCCTGAAACCCAGCGCGGCGTGCATGCGCACCATAATCTGTCGCTGGGCGTCGCCAACAGTCTGGTCGCCGTCCAGAACGGTGCGATCCGCGTCGATGCGTCGCTTGCCGGCATGGGCGCGGGCGCGGGCAATGCCCCGCTGGAAGTCTTCATTGCCGCGGCCGACCGCTATGGCTGGAATCATGGCTGCGACCTCTATGCGCTGATGGATGCGGCAGAGGATCTGGTGCGTCCGCTCCAGGACCGGCCGGTGCGGGTGGACCGCGAGACGCTGACGTTGGGCTATGCCGGGGTTTATTCGAGCTTCCTGCGCCATGCGGAAAAGGCGAGCGCCGAATATGGCATCGACACCCGTGCCATCCTGGTCGAACTGGGGCGGCGCAAGATGGTCGGCGGACAGGAAGACATGATCGTCGACGTTGCTCTGGACATGGTGAAGGACTGATCGGCCACACACCCGTTCCGGTTCTGAGCGAACTGGAACGGGTCATCACGTTTCTGGCGCGCCTCGTTCCTTGGGCATCTCAGCCGCCTACGTCGCGGCGCCCCTTTATTCCGCCTCGACCATGTCTTTCAGGGCATCGAGCATTTCCTCGATTCCCTGCTGAAGTTGAGGGTGGACAGCCTTGCCGACCGGCGCGGGATTGGTGCGGAAGCGGATTGTCCATTCGAGCCGGGTTTCGCTGTCTTCCGAAGATGCGTCGACGGTGCCGTTGTGATAATTGAATGGCGTGCCGGCGATCGCGCGATAGCCGACATGGCCTGGATAAACGCGTGTCACCTGCTGCGACACTCGGCGGCCGTAAGTGATGAGCAGGCGTTCCGCGCCATAGCCAGCGGAATCGGGAAAGCCATCCTTTGTCACATGGAATTCGTCCGCCTGGATCCAGCGACCCATGCGTTCATGGTCGTTGAGTGCACGCCAGACACGATCGAGTGGCGCCGCTATGGTCGTCACGGCGCGGACCGTCCACCGCTCGGGTGATACCAGGCGGTTCGCGGGGCGCGGGCGATAGCCGAAGTCGTTAGCCCGATCCTGCCAAGCCAGTTCCAGCAGAAATCCCTGACCATCGCGCACGAAAGTGCTCCCCCGATCGGGATGATCAAGGCGCGCTTCGCGAGACTTGGCGCCCGCTGCCTCTGCGCGCTCCAGCATTGCCCGATACGCCAGGATATTGTTGGCGGTAAAGGCGATGGCGAACACGCCTTGGTCCGAAATGCGCCAATCGGAAGGTCTTGGCCTGCCGCCGGGGGAAGCATATTCCACCAATTCGATGAGCATCTCTTCGCCGCGGAACGTCGCGCGCCGGCTTTGCGCGCTCCTTACCCCGCACCGCGGTTCATGTGCGTCATCATGCACCTGCGAATTTCCCGGACTTTCGCCGAGCAGGGCAGAGAAGGAGGCAATGGAAGCGTCAAGGTCGGGCGTCGATATCGCGATGGCTCGGATTGCCACGCTGCCCTCCCGCCCTGGCTCGCGTGGAGCGTCAGGCAGGAGATCGCTTTCCATGATCTCGACAAACAACCCGTCAGGATTGCATACGCAGGCCCGCCGATCCGGCTTGGAGCCTGTCACCGGCCCGATGGGCGGACTGCCCAGCCGCGCCAGCCGATCGAGCGTTGCCTGAAAATCAGGGGCGTGGACGGTGATCCGGTTGTATCCGATGTCGCTTACTTCAGCGCCGGCTGGAGCCAGGCGCGGTAAAGGGGTGGCGAACTGATACAGGTCGATCCGGAATCGGGAATTGGCCGCGAGCATTCTCCAGCGTACAGCCTCGGCCCCCGGCTGCTCTGAAATATCATGGATGAGCGGCCCACGACCCATCAGACGGGTGCCACCCGCCGGGATCAGGCCCAGGCCGTCTTGAAACCATCTCCCTGCTTGCGCCAGGTCGATGCAGGACAGGTGAAGGGTGGCCGGGCTGATCCGGGCGGGCGCATTATGGGCGCTCATCAATCTTCCTTGACGAATTTCAGTGACGGCCAACGTCAAGCACCGTTTCCCGAACGATGCTGCGAGCGAAGGTGGCGAGCGCGGACGGCGATCCCATTCGGGAAGCCAGCTCTTCGGCCAGCTTCAGGTCCTTTTCACCCAGTGCGGCATGTATGGCGAGACCCTGCCGCCAACCATCGCCCTGCGGCGGACTTGTCCAAAGCCCTGCAAAGATTCCCATGGGCGGGGTCAGCAATCCGTTTGTTCCCATAAGATCAGTCAGATGCTTGACTGGGACGCCTGCAGCTTCGGCCAGTTTCACCGATTCCAGCCCGACGATGATCTGGCACCACGACACAAGATTGTTGCAGATCTTGAGCGCCATCGCTGCCCCATGGGGACCGGCAAGGAGCGAATGCGTGGCGAAGCTGTCAACAATCGGCTGCACCCGCGCGTTCACCGATGGCTCGCCGCCCATGGGGCAGAAGACGAACGGGCCGTCCTGTGTCATCCGGGTACGCGTCACCGGTGCATCCATGACCTCAATGCCGCGTTCCTCCGCTCGCAAGGCGATCGCTTGGACTGTATCGGGAGAGATCGTCGCGTGGATCAGGATCACCGATCCAGGCTTCATGGCGGGCAGCAATTCGTCAATACAGGCGTTGACCTGCTCGTCGTCCTGCACGCAGATGCCGACCAGATCGCTGGCTCGACCGACCTCGGCGAGGCTGGACGCCAGGGTCGCCCGGCCTGCAAAGGCTTCCATCGCCTGCGCGCGCATGTCAAACAGCGTGAGCGTCACGGGCAGCTTCGCTATCTCGCGCACTTGCTTGGCGCCCATGTCGCCGAGCCCCACAAAGCCTACGGATCTGATCTCTCCCGTCATGTCTATCGTCATCTCGATGGCTCAGCGCGACATGTAATCGTCATAGGTGGCGTGCCAGTGGCGCAGCACCATTTCTTGGTACAGGCCGAGATGAGAATGATGGTTGCGGGGATCGGACGCGCGCACGCCGCGTTGCAGCAGCTCCATATTGTCAATGTCTTCCTGCACGACGTTGGCCTGGAAATCGAGTTGCGGAGCCTTCTCGCTGACCTTGTCCGCGACATCGAGGATGATCGGCTCGGCCGCAGGCGGACGCGGTTGCCCGACCGGGCAGGGCAGCAGCATGCGCAGGTCTACATAGCACATTTCCGGGTCGGTCGCGTGCGGCGTGAAGCTCCACGAATAAGGAAGCATTTCCGAAAGGTGCAGCAGTGTGTTGGGGAAGAGGAAATAGACCGCGACATCGGTCAACACCGTGTCGGGCGACGTGACCTCGCGGTTGTAGTATTTTTTCTGCATGGCGCGATGCCAGTCGGCCATCTGCCGCCGGGTGTCCTGCGTCGGATCGATCTGGATGGGCGTTTCGTCAGGATAGAGGAAATGAGCGATCCCAGCGATCCACATGTTGGCCGACGCCACCATAGTATTTTCCGATGGGGAGTTCATGCTCGGAACGCCGCTTGGCGTCAGATTGCGGCCGATGCCGACGTGGCCCTGGCCATTCTTGTAGATATCATATTGGGTCTGCGTATCGCCGACCAGCGACGCCGCGAACGGGCCGTGCGTTTCCGTGACATGATAGGATTCCTGGAACGGTTCCTGCCCGATCTTCCAGTTGCAGCGGATGAGCTTGCGAATGCGGACGGACGTGTACCGGTTTTCCATATCGAAGCTTGCGAAATGCTCCGGTATGACGCCGAGCTCGTCTTTCAAAGAGGGCGCATCAGGATCGGCGTTGATGAAGAGAAAGCCTCCCCATCGTTCGAGGCGAACCTCGCGCAGGCCGCCGTTCTTGGGCGTCAGGTCGGGAAAATCCCACCATCCCGGAATCTTGGACAGCTTGCCGTTGGGCTTCCATTCCCAGCCATGCACCGGGCATTTGATCGTCTCGCCGGCTTCCTTCTTGGTGCACAGCATCGCACCGCGGTGCCGGCAGGAATTGAAGAAAGCCTTGAATTCATCGGGGCCACTGCGCGAGATGATGAAAGAACCGGGGCCAAGATCGAAGGGCACCCGGTTACCGACATTGGGAATATCCTCCTCGCGTGCAGCCATTTGCCATGTTTTGAGAAGGATCTTCTCATATTCGGCGGCGGCATAGTCGCGATCATAATATTGGCGAAAGTCGAAGTTGACCCGCTCGGGAATGTGGTTGCCGGTTTCGGTGATAATCGGGTCATCCGAGCGGGAATCCAGTTTGAGCAGATCCTTGGCGAGCGGACGGGCGGCATTGCCGAACCCTTCCTGGATCTTGCGCGTCTGCACGGTCATTTTGTCTCTCTCCAATGCTCTGGGATGACGCGTTGCGCCGCGTCCCGTTTTTTGCCGCCCGGGAGGGGCTGCAACAGCTTCGACCCTCCGTTGAAATAAGCCTATTCGCGGCAGTTGGTGGGCGCTTGCCTAAAAGAGAAGTTTTGCTGGTCTGAAAGTGCGCTCCGAACCGCGAGATGACGCTGAGGACGGATGCCGGTTCAAGGATAGTGTAGCTGCGGAAACACGGCCGATAGCCACGATTTGGCGCCTCACCGCGCCCCGCGAAGCCAGCTTGTCCGGGTGTAGCTGGAACGAGCTTACTGAGCCGCCCGTGCCGCCTTTCTGATGGAGGTGGTTGTCGTCAATATGACAAACACCACCATGGCCCCGATCGACATGGTAATGATCATGGGCCAGGCCGAAGCATCGAGCATTGCTCCGAGTGCTGACCCGACCAAGGCGGCCGACGTCATTTGCGCGAAGCCCATCAGCGACGATGCGGCGCCGGCGCGTTCCCCGAAAGGCGTGAGCGCCGCAGCCATGATCTGTGGCACCATGAAGGCGCAACCAAGGAAGAAGATCGCATCGGGTATGATGATGGCCAGATAATGGGTGGGAAATAGGAGATGACCGATGACCTGGAGGGCTGCTGCGGCAAGCATGAGGGTCGCGCCAAGGCGCAGCATGCCTTCGAGCCTGAGTTTGGGGACAAGCCGCGTCCCAAGGGCGTTTCCGATGATGTAGCTCGACGAGCAGATGGCATAGGTGAAGCCGAACTCGACGGACGTTTGGTGAAAGACATCCTGGAGGACATGCGATGAGCTCGAGAGGAAGGCAAATACGCCGCAGTAGGAAAAGGCAAGCATCGCCAGATAGCTCCGGTAGGATGCGTCGCCTCCGACCACGACAAAGCTGCCGATGATCGCTTTTGGGGAGAATCCCACTTGGCCCTTACGTGAATTCGTTTCGGGGAGGAATATCAGGGCCACGATGGTTAGTAGCGCGCCGATCGAGCCCATTGCGATAAAACTTGCCCGCCAGCCGAAGGCGGCTTGCAGAAATCCCCCCAGTACCGGAGCGCCGATAGGGGCAATGCCCATGATCGCGCTCATCGTGCCGAGCTGCCGCGCCGCCTCAGATCCAGAATGGAAATCGCGCACGATCGCGCGCGCAATGATGATCGGGCCGGCGGCACCCAGGCCCTGAAACAGCCTTGCAACGATGAGGAGGTCGATCGAACTTGCTGCCGCGCAGGCTGCTGTCGTGATGAGGTACAGGAAGAAGCCCGTGAGCAACATCGGGCGTCGGCCGATAGAATCAGAAAGCGGACCGTAGATTATCTGACCGATGGCAAAGCCTACGAGGTAGAATGACAGCGTGAGCTGGACCGATGCGGTGGGGGCATTCAGCGCCGTGCCGATGTGCGGCAAAGACGCCAGATAGATGTCCATTGTCACAGGACCTATGGCTGTCATCGACGCGAGCAGGATCGTCATGCCGATTGTGCCGGGCTTCAATTCCATCATTTCACTCCAAAGCCACAGACCGAGGTGTACACCGCCTCGGGAAAGAGCATCTTTCTAAGGAGGAAAAACATAATTCGAAGTTCGAGTTTTGGCCGGCATGTCGCGGCTGTTAGATTTCGGCTCGCGGATATGCACCGTCGAGGTGCCTGGTAAACGACGAGGATGATGATGGCTGACTTCGACATGGTGATACGCGGCGGGACCGTCGTGGACGGCTCGGGCGGCGCGGCTTTCGCGGCGGATGTGGCGGTACGCGAGGGTGTCATCGTCGCGGTCGGGGAGGTCGAAGGCGCGGGAGAAGAGGAGATCGATGCCCGCGGGCTCATTGTGACGCCCGGCTTTATCGATGTTCATACGCACATGGACGGCCAGGTGACTTGGGGGCATGAGACCCGACCGGTTTCGGATCATGGCGTGACCACGCTACTGATGGGCAACTGCGGCGTCGGCTTCGCGCCCTGCCGACCGGAAGAACGGCATTTGCTGCTCGATCTGATGGAGGGGGTCGAGGACATACCGGAGCCCGTGATGGCTGTTGGCATCCCCTGGGCCTGGGAAACCTACCCCGAATATCTCGATTTCATTGCCAGCCGTACCTACGATGTCGACATCTGCTCGATGGTGCCTCATGCGGCCGTGCGCATCTATGCGATGGGTAGCAGGGGAGCCAGTCGGGAGCCCGCGCGCCTGTCGGATGCCATGGCTATGGCGGCTATCGTGAAAGAGGGAATGGAGGCGGGCGCCTTTGGCATTTCGACCACCCGTTCGCTCAACAATCGGTCTAAGGACGGGACGCTGGCGCCGACGATCACTGCCCGAGAAGACGAACTGATGGCGATGGCATGCGCCATGGGTGAGGTCGGCCGAGGCATCATAGAAGTCAACGATCAGTGGCTCGACATGGACGAACATGGACGGTCCGCCGAATTCGAAATGATAAAGCGTATCGGCAAAGCTTCGGGTCGGCCTTTCACCTTCGCTGTTCTTCAGCAGGAGGAAGGGCATGGCGGCGGATGGGAACAGATTTTCCGACTGACGGACGCGGCGAACGCCGAAGGCGTCGCCATGCGCCCTCAAATCTGCACACGCCCGATCGGGATCATGGCGGGCCTCGACGTGTCGCTGAACCCGTTTATGTTCTGTCCGACCTGGCAACGCGAATTGGAGCATCTGCCGCTGGAGCAGAAAGTTGCCCGGATGGGCGATCCGGAGGTTCGTGCCAAGCTTCTGTCAGAGGAACCCGAGACCACCAATCCGCTAAACCTTTGGCTTGCCCGCACTGTTGAGCGCATGTCCGAAATGGGCGATCCTCCGAATTACGCGCCTGAGCCAGAAGATTTTCTCCCCGCGCGCGCGGCACGCGAGGGTAGGAGTGTCCTGGAATTGGCCTATGATCTGATGCTAAAGAATGATGGCCGCAACTTACTCTATCACCCTGTGGTCAATTACGCGAAAGACAACCTTGATCATATTCCGGTCATGATCCGAAACGGTCATTCGGTCATCGGGCTGGGCGATGGCGGCGCACATGTCGGCGTGATCTGCGATGCTTCGCTGCCGACCCACCTGCTCACCTACTGGGCGCGTGACCGGTCCGGCGAAAAACTCGAACTTCCCGAGGCGGTGCGCATCCTGACAAAGGACAATGCCGATTTCGTCGGACTGACCGATCGTGGGCTCGTGCGCGCGGGCTTTCGCGCCGACATCAACATCATCGATTTCGAGCGGCTGCATCTCCATGCTCCGCGGGCCCATTACGATCTTCCTGCCGGCTCGCGGCGTCTGCTGCAGAAGGCAGATGGCTATGTCGCCACGATCAAGTCCGGCGTGATTACCTATCGCGATGGCGAACCCACGGGCAAGACGCCGGGCAGGCTGCTGCGCAGCCACGAGTTTGCCCAAGCTGTCTGATGTGCGACGGACCTTGAAGGAGGCCTATGGACGAACTTGGCAACCTGTCAGCCTTTCTGAAGGTGGTCGAGCGTGGCAGCCTGACCAGCGCTGCCGCCGCGCTTCACTGTTCCGCCTCGACGATCAGCAAGCGCCTCAAGCAGCTGGAGCACTCTGTGGGCGCTACCCTGCTCAACCGCTCGACCCATGGCAGAGCTTACCCCACCGAAGCCGGTCGTGCCTATTTCGACCAGGTCCGGACGATCGTGCGCGAGCTTGAAAATGCGAGAGAGAGCGTAAGGTCCGTCAATGAAACCCTTGAAGGGCAACTGCGCGTCCATCTGACCCCTGGTACTGGTCAGATGGTGCTGATGCCGCTCATCTTCCGCTTCATGCGCGAACATCCGGCACTCCGTATCATGGTGTCGATCCGTCCGGACGGGCATGATGTGCTCCATCGGGGCTTCGATCTTTCGATTCATAGCAAGGACGCTAAGGAGGGCGAGATCGGCTACACGTCGATCGAAGCGCGCGAGCTTGTTAAGGTCGATTATGTCATATGCGCTGCGCCGGCCTATCTGGCAGCGCGCGGGACGCCGGCAAGGCCGGAGGACCTGTCGGATCATAATTGCCTTGTGTCGGTCCGCCAGGCCTCTCCGCACCAATGGTGGTTTCGGCGTGATGGGTTCGAATATCCGGTAAACGTCTCCGGTACGCTCGAGGCAGACAACTGGACGACTGCCTTTGAAGCAGCATTGGAAGGCCTTGGAATCGTGCGGATGATGCGCATTGGAGATTTATCGCACCCCAAGGCATCAGCTCTCGTTCCCATATTCACCGATGATGTCGTATCGGGCCGTTCGATTTGGGCGCTTATGCATCGCATGGAGCCCACGCCGCGCAAGATCGAGGCATTCTGCAATTTTCTGAGAACAGAACTGCAAGGTCAAAGAACCAGGCAGGACTAGGCGCTGGGTCGCATGTTCGACAACAGAGGGCTTTCGCATGCGTCGTCTGTTCGCCGGTAAACTAATGTGATACAACGTGAAAAATGTGCCAGAGTGAGCATCGGATCGGTCGAGCGACCTGTCTCTCGATGGGATTTCTGAGCAGCCGTTCAAAAAGGGCGCGGTCATGGCATTGCCCCAGCCCTGCGGCTGACGGGTCAAAGATGGTCCGCAGATGGGGCGCTTTTCGGCGTCATGGACTGCGCCAGTTCCAGAAATTTGCCGACTGTGGCGCTATTGTTTGCCTTGCGCCACGCGAGGGCGAAGCGGACTGAACCGAGTTGCGCCTCGTCTCGGCTGACCGCAAGCGGACGGAAGAATACGCCCCGCATGCGCAGCCGTTCGGCGGAACTTGGAATGATGGCTACGCCTTCACCGCAGGCGACAATTCCGACGACCGCTTCTGTGGTGGGCGCTTCATGTGCTATATCAGGCGCAAAGCCCGCCAGGCGGCAAAGTCCGTGAAGGTCGGTTTGAAAGTTGAATCCGCGCGCGGGCTCGTAAGTGACGAACCGGCTGGAACGCAAATCGCCTATGTCGACCGGCCCGCTCTGGGCAAGAAGCGAATGTCCTTTGGGAAGGGCAACTGCCAGCGGTTCGCTGTGTACGAAGAGGGTATCGATCAGTTCGTCGAAGATCGGCAATCGAACAATGCCAATGTCTATTTCGCCCTGGCGAAGGGCTTCGATTTGATGAAGCACCGACATAGCCCGGAAACGAAGCGTGACGTCGGGCATCGTATCTCGAAATCGGCGGACCAGAGAGGGCAATAGGGCATAGACCGCCGAACCTCCAAAGCCGAAGGTGAGCGTGCCACTCATGCCAAGGGCTGTGAGACGTGCGTGCTGTGCCCCCTCTTCCAGCACCTTCAGGGCTTTGCGGGCTTCGGCAACCAGAGTTTCCCCGGCCGGGGTGAGCGTTACACGATGGGTATCGCGATCAAACAGGCGTGCGCCGACTTCTTCTTCAAGTTCGCGGATGGCCCGGCTCAACGGCGGTTGCGACACGTTGCAGCGTTCCGCTGCCCGCGTGAAATTCAATTCCTCGCTCACCGCGATGAGGTAACGGATCTGCCGGAAATCCATCGTTATATCTCAAGAGTATCACCAGACCTCCGATAATGTATTTCCGTTAGGAGAAAGCGCAAGCGATCATTCGTGCTCATAGCGGGGAGGAAAGGGTGTGAGCAGCAGGATCAGGCGCATGGGTTTTGCGGAGCTTGCTCCCGGAGTCCAGGACGTCTTGCGCGCACGGGTGGAGCGCTTGGGATATCTGGGCGAATTTTTTCAATGCTCTGGCGCCCAGCCCGACATTCTCGCTCCCTTCATGGAGATGACCGAGGCGTTGAAAAAGGCGCTACCGGATCGGCTTACGGAAACGGGCGCGCTCACTGTCGCGACGTTGATGGAGAACCGTTACGAGCGGCATCAGCATGAAAGGCTGTCGAAGAAGCTGGGGTTCGGTGAGGATTGGGTAGCGGCGGTCGAGCGGGTTACGCCCGATGACGCACCGCTGCTGTCCGACGCGGAGCGGGCGGTACAGCGCCTGATCATCGCAATGATCGACCGACGCGGCAACCATATCGAGGCGGAGCTGGAAGATGTGATCGACCAGATCGGTCCTGACCAGGCCATCGCCGTCATGTTCCTGGTGGGTCGATACATCACTCACGCCATGATTGTGAATGGACTCGGCCTTGAACCGCCCGTTCCCTCCATTTTCGACGAGAAGAACTGAAGAATGAGCGAAGCAATCTGGATCTCGGAAGCCGAAGTGGTTTCGCTGATGGCGCTTCCTGAGGCGATCGATGCCCTGCGGGAGGGATTGCGCGAGGAGGCGGCCGGCCGCGCGAGCAACATGGTCAAGACGCACGCTACCTGGGCCACCGGATCGACCCTGCACGCCATTGGCGCGGTGTTCGAGGGCTGGGGTGTGGTCGGCACGAAGACATGGGCGCACACCGCGGGCGGCGCGATGCCGCTGCTCATCCTGATCGATGCCGAAAATGGCGCAGTGCTCGCGATCATCGAGGCATTCGCGCTGGGCCAGATGCGGACAGGCGGGATCAGTGGGCTTGGCGCGGATGTGATGGCGCGTGCCGACGCTCGCCGCATGGCGATGATCGGCGCGGGCAAGCAGAGCATCACGCAGGTTGCCGCCGTCGCGGCGGTGCGGCAACTGGAGCGGGTGACGGTGTGGAGTCCCACCGCCGCCAACCGTGAAGGGTTGGCGGAGCGTGTCGAGCAGAATCTGGGAATAGAGGCGATTGCCACTCCCAGTCTCGAAGAAGCGCTCGACGGCGCCGACATCGTCACGCTCGCGACCCGCGCGCGCGCGCCATTCCTGGGGGCGGATGTGCTACCGCGCGGTGTGCACATCAACGCGGTCGGCGCGATCACCCCCGAACGCGCGGAATTCGATCCGGCCCTCCTGGAGCGCGCGACCGTCACGGCAGCTGATAGTGTGCCACAGGTGCGCAAGCTCAGCCGCGAATTCATGGAGGCGTTCGGCGACGACGAAGGCAAGTGGGGGCAGCTACTACCCCTCTCGACCCTCGTGGCCGAGGGTGCGGGGCGTCCCGCCGGTGCGGATCTGACCCTCTTCAAGGCGATGGGCATGGGCATCTCCGACCTGTCGCTGGGCATCGCCCTTTTGAACCGCGCACGGCAGTCCGGGGTCGGTCGACCGCTGCCCACCGTAACCCGTCAGGCGCCACGCTTGACCCTTTGACCGTCTCGAAAGGTAGTCCCAATGAGCGAGCCCATTTTCATCGATGCCAGCGGCCCCATTCCCGAAAAGGATGCGCCCTGGGAGCCGATCGTCATCACCAAGGAACAGATCGATGCAGAGGTGGAGCGGCTCGCCGCGCTACCGCGTCCAGCCAACGGCCGCCGCCGTTCCTTCTTCCAGCACCCGCGCAACCAGAAGTCGGTCGGCCTGGCGCCTGGAATCCAGGTTTCGCTGGACGTGCTGCTGCCCGGTGAGGAAACGGCGACCTTCCGCCAGAATTCGACCCAGGTGAACTTCGTCATCCGCGGCAAGGGCGAAACGGAAATCAGTGGCCGGCGCCGGGAAACCGCGCTGCATGACGTGTGGAACACGCCATCGATGCGCATTTACCGCCACAAGAACACCGGCGACGACATTTATGTCCGGCTGACCTATTCCAATGGCGCGCTGCTCGACATGATGAACATCCATGTCGTCGAGGAAAATCCTCAGCCGCTGCTGAAGTCGATCGACCGCGAGGAGGAGCAAGCCGCACCGGCGGCCAATCGCGTCAATCCCTACGGCACGTTCCAGCTGAACGAGGAAGGCGCGTGGATGATGCCGTATGAGCGGCTCATCAATCCGCCGTCTGTAACCAGCCCCGCGCTTTACTGGCCGTGGGAGCAGGTGAAGGAGCATCTCGACAAGCTGGAGGCACTGGGCAAGGATTATATCGGCCGCCGCCTCTATCTGCTCTATAATCCGATGACCGGCCGCACCAATGGCACTACGCCTAATTTCTTCGCGACGATGACGCTGCGTCCGCCCAAGATCGTCGATCGCCCGCACCGGCACTCCTCGGCGGCAGTGAACTATTACTTCTCGGGATCGGGGCGCTCGACCGTCGAAGGCAAGACCTATGAGTGGAAGGCGGGCGACTTGATGCTGTCAGCTCCGGGCTGGTCGATCCACAACCATGCCAGCTATGACGAGCCGGTCTATGAACTCACCATCCAGGACCAGCCGCTCAACATCGCGATGGAATCGCTGCTGTGGCAGGAAAGCCTGAAGGAGCCGCCGGCGCTGCTGGGCGCGGAGGAAGGCTTCCTTACCAATCGCGCCGTGGTCGGCTGATGGCGCAGCAACTAGCCCCGCCGGTCATGCGCGGCGAAGGCGGCGTCACCCTGGAAGGTGACGCCGTCCGTGCCGCCGCGCAGGCGCTTGAGGAGGCGGAGCGGTCCCACGAACAGATCCGCCTGCTGACGGACCGGCATCCGCACATGACCATGGATGATGCTTACGCCATCCAGGCTGAATGGATGCGGATGAAGCAGGCGGCGGGCGATGGCGTCATCGGCTGGAAGATAGGCCTCACGTCCAAGGCGATGCAGGCAGCGCTCTCGATCGATATTCCCGACAGCGGCGTTTTGCTGCGCAGTATGATCTTCGACAATGGATCGGACATTCCCAAGGATCGCTTCATCCAGCCGCGCATCGAGGCGGAAATCGCCTTTGTCATGAAGAGGCCGCTGGAGGCGAAGGACGCGTCGCCCGCAGCGATCCTGGCGGCGACGGACTATGTCGCGCCAGCACTCGAGATTCTCGACACGCGCATCTTCCGCAAGGACCCAGTGTCGGGAAGGCTGCGCACTGTCCTGGATACGATTTCCGACAATGCGGCCAATGGCGGTATCGTGATGGGCGACCCGGTTCGATTGTTCGGCGATCTCAATCTTGGATGGATAGGCTCCATCGTCTCGCGCAATGGCGAGGTGGAGGAAACCGGTTTGGGCGCTGGCGTGCTGGGCGATCCGTTGTTGTCGATGTCGTGGCTGGTCCAGCGGCTGGCCGCTTATGGTGACCGCATCGAGGCAGGGCAGGTGGTTTTGTCCGGCTCCTTCATCCGGCCGGTCGAGGCGCCCTCGGGCAGCCATATTGTTGGTGATTTCGGCAGATTTGGACGGGTCGAGTGCCGATTCCTGTGATGCGGGGATCGAACAGGCAGGTGATCGCATGGTAAACACTTTTAAGCAGGCGATTGTGGAGGGGCGGGCTCAGATCGGCTTCTGGCAGGCAATCGCGTCGCCTTACACCTGCGAGATCAGCGCGGGTGCAGGCTTCGACTGGCTGCTGATCGACGCGGAACACGGGCCGAACGATGTCCCGCTGGTGCTGGCGCAGCTCCAGGCCGCATCGTCCTATCCGGTTGAGCCGGTAGTCCGCATTCCCATCGGCGACGCGGTGCTAGTGAAGCAATATCTGGATATCGGCGCGCGCAGCCTGCTCATTCCAATGATCGAAACAGCAGATCAGGCACGCGAAATGGTTCGCGCGACCCGATACCCGCCGCATGGCATTCGCGGCGTTGGATCGGCCATCGGGCGTGCCAGCCAGTGGAACCGGACGCCGCAATATCTCCAGAATGCGGCAGACGAGATCTGCGTGTTGGTGCAGGTAGAAAGCCGGGCAGCGCTTGGCCAGATCTCCGCGGTCGCTGACGTGGATGGTGTGGATGGCGTGTTCATCGGGCCGTCCGACCTGGCTGCTGACCTTGGCCATCTCGGTAACGCGCTGCATCCTGAAGTGCAGGAAGCGATCGAGCGCGGCATCGCCGCCGTTCTGGCCGCCGGTAAGCCCGTGGGCATGCTGATCGCAGACGAGGGACTTGCGCGGCATTATCTTGAACTTGGAGCGACCTTCGTCGCGGTGGGAACCGACGTGACGATTTTGGCCCGCGGAGCGGAAGCGTTGGCGGCGCGGTTTGCCGACAGGCGGATTGCAGAAACCGATAAAACAGGTGACGTATATTGAGCACGAACCCGGCAGACATCGTGTCAACCCGTGGTCCTGGAACCCTGTCCGTCAATCCGGCGACCGGCGAGGAACTGGCGTTCCACCCTCTGCTGGATGACGCCAGCATAGAGGCGGCCCTGGCGGCGGCCGACTTCGCGTTTCAGGTCTGGCGCAAGCAGTCACATGCCTACCGGGCCGACAAGCTTCGTGCTCTGGGTGCGGTGCTCGAGGCGAGGGCTGACGACCTTGCGCGCGGGATCGCACTGGAGATGGGCAAGCCCCTTGCTCGGGCACGGGCCGAGGTCGTGAAATGCGCCCGCTTGTGTGGATGGTATGCCGAGCATGCCGCAAGGCTGCTCGCCGACGAGATTGCTGATGTGAACGGGGACGGCCAGGCCCTGGTCCGTTACCTCCCGCTTGGCGTCGTCCTCGGGGTCATGCCGTGGAATTTCCCGTTGTGGCAGGTGATGCGAGCCGCCGTCCCGGTCATCGCCGGGGGCAATGGCTTCGTGCTTAAACATGCCGATAATGTGCAGGGTAGTGCGACAGCGCTGGCCGACGCCTTTACGGCTGCCGGTTTTCCTGACGGACTTTTCGCAAACCTTAACATTACCCGCGCCTCGATACCGGCATTGCTGGCAGATCCGCGCATTGTTGGCGCGTCTGTGACCGCAGGCGTCGCCGCCGGCGCATCGGTCGCCGCCGAGGCGGGACGCAACCTCAAACGCTCGGTGCTGGAGCTGGGAGGGTCCGATCCCTTCATTGTCCTTGCAGACGCCGACCTTGACCGCGCGGTTCCCGCTGCCATCGAGGCGCGCTTCCAGAATAGCGGGCAGGTGTGCATTGCTGCCAAGCGGATCATCGTCGAAGCTCCGGTGGCCGAGGAGTTCACGCACCGGTTCGTGGAGGCCGCCCGCTCCCTGCGATGTGGTGATCCGCTTGATCCATCAACGGACATGGGACCGCTGGCGCGCGTTCGAGCACGTGCCGAACTGCATGCGCAGGTGGAGCAGAGTGTGGCAATGGGCGCCACCGTGCTCGCGGGCGGGGTAATTCCTCCTGGGCCCGGGGCGTTCTATCCCGCGACGGTCGTGACAGGGATAAAACGGGACATGCCGGTTTTTCGGGAAGAAACCTTTGGCCCCGTAGCGGCAATCATCGTGGCGAAGGACGCCGCTGATGCCGTTTCCATCGCCAATGACAGCGAATTTGGGCTGTGCGGTGCTATCTGGAGCCGCGATGCGGAACGCGCGAGAGACATCGCTTCTCAAGTTGCAACAGGTGGCATGTTCATCAATGCCGTCGCTGTTTCCGATCCGCGCGTGCCGATCGGCGGGATAAAGCATAGCGGCTATGGCCGTGAGCTCTCACATTTTGGAATCCGCGAATTCTGCAACGCCCAGATGCAGTGGATACGGCAATGAACGGTGCCACTTTGGTACGCTCTGATCCCGATGCGGCGGATGGCGAAGACGGAATGATGATGCCACAGGTAGATAGTCCTGCTGAAGCGCCGATTGACGACGTTAAGCGGGCGTGGATCACGGTCGCGATGCTGTTCGTCATTCAGACCATCAACCGCGCCGACAAGGCCGTGCTGGGTTTGGCGGCAACAGCTATCATGGCTGATCTCAGCCTTTCGCCTGAGCGCTATGGCCTTATCGCGAGCAGCTTCTATTTTCTCTATGCCATTGGCGGTGTTCTGGTCGGCTATTTCTTCGCGCACCGTTTCAGACCACGCCTCATTGTCACGGCGATGATTGCTGTCTGGTCGCTGTCGCAGCTTCCGATCATATTCGCGGCCTCGTTCACGACTTTGCTGGTTGGCCGCATCGTCCTGGGCCTTGGGGAAGGCAACGGAACGCCTACCTGCATCAACGCGTGCCACGAATGGTTCCCGGCCGAAAAGCGCAATCTGCCTACATCCGTCGTCATGACGGGCGCGCTCGTAGGCTCTCTGGCGTCCGCCCCGATCCTGGCTTTCATCATCCAACGTCTCGGCTGGCACGCGGCCTTCGCGGCTTGCGCCATAGTTGGCGTGATCATGCTGTTTCTCTGGACCCTCCTGAGCCGGGACGGGCCCTATAGTGGCGTTTCGACCGGAAAGACAGGCAAGGCGCTTCCCGGCCGCCATGCATTGGCAATGCTGCGCGACCGCTCCGTCTACGGGAGTTTCCTGATGGGCTTCGCGGCAGACTGGGTCATGGGTTTCACCCTCGCCTGGCTGCCGACTTTCGCGACCAAGGCGCTCGGCTTTTCCCAGATGGAAATGGGTTGGATCCTCGCCGTGATGTTCCTGGCACAGGCGGGCATGATGATGGGAATCTCAGCGTTTTCGCAAATGCTGCTGCGGCGAGGCTATTCCAGCCGTTTTGCAAGGTCGGGCCTGAACGCGGTCTGCCTCCTCATCGGCGCCGCCGCCCTTTTGGGGGCCACTCATGTCGCAGATCCTTATGTCAGCATCATTCTGATCGGAATTGGCACCGGCATGCCAATTCTGACCTTCACGCTCAATCCTGCGTTGCTCAGCGAAATCTTCCCTGCACGACATCGCAACCGGCTTGTTCATATGATCCTGTCCGGCGGGACCATTGGATCGATGGTGGCTCCCTGGCTGATTGGTCGCCTGGTGGGCAATGTGGAATCGGGCAGTTGGTCGCAGGTCCTTGCCGTCAATGCGGTTATGCTGGTGATCGGCGCCGTGCTTGCCCTTATCCTGATCCGGCCGGCGCAATCGACGCGGCGGCTGCAGGAACTGGACGAGGCGATGGGATAGATACGCGCCCCTTCAGGCGGCTGGGCCGGCCGCCTGTTGCGCCCGAGCGGCGGCCTTTGCGTTGCTGACGTGGACGCATATGGCCTCCAGTGCAGCCGGCAGATCGCGTTTCTCAATATGGTCTAGAATGATCTGCTTTTCCGCTATGTCCTGAGCGATCAAAGCGGGTTTCTTCAACTTCGTGCTACTGATAACGCTCAACCGCAACTGAATGTTCATCAGATATTCGAAGGCGTAGTTGTTGTCCGCGCCGGCGCACCAAAGGCGGTAATAGTCTCTGCGGGCTTCCAGCGCCGTCTCGCCTGAATCCTCGACCTGCCGGATTCTCGCGAGAGCGCCTTTCAAGGCGTCGACATCGTGCTGGTTGGCCCGCTCGATGAATTGCTGGGCTACCAGTTTCTCAATGGCGCCGCGGACGCTGTAAAGATTGTCTGCGTCTTCCGGCGATAAGGGCGTAATCACCAACTCTCGCGCTGTTACCTTGGTGACAACGCCATTGGCCTCGAGGTCGCGCAAAGCTTCGCGCAACGATGTGCGACTGACGCCCAGGCGAAGACATAGATCCTTTTCGACCAGTCGTTCGCCGGCCTTGAGTGACCCAATCTCGATCGCTCGCCGCAGCGTTGCGACTATTTTCTGTCGTAAAAGCGTGTTTTCGAAAGGGATTGGCCCGAGGCCGTCATCCGCAGCCGATGGCACCTCGACCGTCCCATAAGCGTGCGATGTCTTGGTCATGCCGCTTCTCCCCTGTCCCGAGGCTTGGACCTTCCATCCCTGCAAAAAATCGCGCGCTCCGCGATCCGCCAGCCTTGGTCCGTATGCGTGAACCGGTCTTCGACGTAGCGGAGGGCTACAATTTCCACGGATCCGTCCCCGGCACATTGGGGAACCAGCAGATAGGACCGATGCAAGACGTCCCTCCCTACCCAGTCAGCAAATAACGGCTGGTTGAAGTGCATGCGGCCGCGGGCTTCCGGCCCTCCAATGGCACTGGCTGCGAAGACCCTCAGCCCTTCCGGACCCGTGAAACGGCGCCCGTCGTCATAACTGACGACAGCGTCGGGCACGAATTGACGCAGCACTGCTTCGGCATCGCCCATATCGACGGCAAAAAGGTAGCGGCCCAGGACATCGGCTATGGCCAGGCGGACTTCAACGGGCAACTGCACGTCCACGGTTTTTCTCCAATGGAAACTCTTTTTTCCGTCTGCGGGCCTCGTTGACTCCGCGGCGCGATACTAAGTATGATTGTCATACAACGTCAAGTCGTGCGTCATGCGGAAGCTGGGGGCGCGATTTTATTGAAAGGATGCGATCGTGGGTAATGGCAACGCCAACGGTGCGTTTGACATCGGCAAGGCGCGCGCTGCGGCGGAACTGGTTCGGGCCGACAAGGGCCTGGTGAGCCGCAAGATTTTCGCCGACGAAGAAATTTACCGGATGGAGCTGAAGCAGATTTTCGGCCGTTCCTGGCTCTTCCTCGGCCATGAAAGCCAGCTCCCCAACCCCGGCGATTACATCACCAACAGCATGGGGGAAGACCCGGTCATTGTCGTGCGCGCGCGCAACGGCCAGATCAACGCCTTCCTGAACAATTGCCGCCACCGCGGCAACATCCTGTGCCGGGCCGATGCTGGCAAGGCTAAGACCTTCGTCTGCCCCTATCATGGCTGGGCCTATGATACCGACGGCAAGCTGGTCGGCGTACCGGGCATCAAGGATTATTATCATGACGAGATCGACCGCAAGGAATGGGGCCTGCCGCGCGTCGCGCAGGTGGAATCCTACCGTGGCCTGATCTTCGGCAATTTCGATGCAGACGCCCCGCCGCTGGTCGAATTTCTCGGCGACATCCGCTGGGCGCTCGACTGGGTGCTGAACCAAGGCGATCTGCAAGTCGCGCAGGGGCCGGTTCGGTGGACGATGCACGGTAACTGGAAATTCGCCTCCGACAACAGCGGTGACATGTATCATGGGCCGACTACCCATCGCTCGGGTATCATGGCCGGTCACAAGGGAGGCGCGGGCACTTTCCACGAGACCAAGGGCAGCGACGGGCTGGCCGAAGCGATGACGATGTTCCGCAACGAGGGCGGCTTCACCGTCATCGGCGAATATGGTCATGGGATGAATGCCAACTATATCGACGAGCGCGTGCTCAACAAGCAGTCGCCCTTGACGCAGTGGCGAAACGATCCCGAAGTGATGAAGAAGATGGGACCGCTGGGTGCGCGGGTGCAGCGTGGCAACATCCATGTCTTTCCCAACCTTTTCGTGAACTTCGGTTCTCGCGACCTGATGCTGCGCAATCCGCTGGGCCCTGACCGCATGGAGATCATCAAGCTGGTGCTGGTCGACAAGGCGGCCAGCCCGGAACTCCAGCGAATGCAGGTGCAGAATTCCAACCGCCATTTCGGACCGGGCGGCGTGTTCGAGCAGGATGACGGAGAGAATTGGGATCAGAGCACGGTTGGTTGCGAAACGTTCATGGCCCAGCAGCACGACCTGCACTATGCCATGGGCATGGGTCATGGAAAAGTGATCCCTGGCGATGAACAACAGCCCGCGCACATCGAATCCCTGATGAACGAGCATGTCCAACTCTGGCTTTATCGCAACTGGGCGGATTTCATGAAGGCCGAGGACTGGGCCGAACTGCGCGAGAACCATGCACGACTGGAGGAGGTGCTGTGATGGGCGATCTGGGGGAACGCGAAAAGCCGGCCGCTGTCAGCAGCATGGCGGCAGCGGTGCTGCAGCATGAGGTCGAGCAATTCCTCTATCATGAGGCAGCGCTGCTCGATGACCGCAAACATTGGGAGTGGTATGAGTTGCTGGCGCAGGATCTGGAATATTGGATGCCGGCCCGCAGTACCCGCGCGCGTGGCGACGAGGCGAACGAATTCGCCCCCCCGGGCGGCGGCGCCTTCTTCGACGAGAACAAGGCTTTAATCGCAGAGCGCCTTCGCAAGCTCGACACGCCCTATTCCTGGTCGGAAGATCCGCCGTCGCGCACGCGGCATTATGTGTCGAACGTCCGCGTCGGCGCGCAGCGCGACAATGGCGAGTTGGAGGTGCATGTGAACTTCCTGATCTACCGTTCGCGCCTGGCGCGTGACGAGGATCTTTGGGCCGGAAAGCGAGAGGATGTGTTGCGCCGTGTCGGTGACACCTTCCAGATCGTCAAGCGTCATATCTATATCGATCAGGTGAGCCTGAATTCGAAGAATCTGAGCATCTTCTTCTGAAACGGCACCGTTCCCGTATACCGAGAATATAAAGCGGCTAGGGCGGCAGGCACCACGGCCGAAGGAAAGGCAGGAGGAATGACCGGGGCAGCGAACAGGGCCGCCATCATCACGGGTGGCGCCTATGGCATAGGTCGCGCGGCGGCGCGCGCGCTAGCCGAGGACGGCTGGTCCGTTCTGATCGTCGATCGCGACGAGAGGCGGACCGATGAGACGGTAGACCTGATCCGGGCGACAGGCGGCAACGCGCGCGGGTTGATCGGTGATGTCTCCGATCCGGTTTGCGCGGTCGATGCCGTCGCTCAGGCGCAGGCCCATTTGGGGGCGCTCCGAGGCTTGGTGAATTGCGCCGCCGTGCGCATCGGCGGTCGGATCACCGACATCAGCTTCGACCAATGGCAGGCTTCCTTCCGTATCGGTCTGGACGGCGTTTTCAACTTCTGCAAGGCAGGCATTCCAGCGATGACGGAGAATGGCGGCGGAAGCATCGTCAATATTTCTTCACCCTCGGCCTTCGGTCGCAAAGGGCTCGTCGCCTATTCAGCGACGAAGGCAGCGATCAATACGCTGTCTTCCTGCCTCGCCGCTGACCATGCGGAGGATCGCATCCGCGTCAACGTCGTCATTCCCGGCTTCACGGTGACTGGAATGACTGAACATTATTCTGCGGACAAGATGGCGATCGTCGCTGCCCAGTCGCCTTCAAGCCGCCCTGCCGAACCCGATGAGATAGCAACACTCATCCGCTTCCTCATGTCGCCCGCGGGCGAGTCCTTCACCGGCGGCCAGTTCGGCAGCCTGCCGCTACCATCTTTCTGATCCCGGGGAATATCATGCTGACCGAGGCCGCAACCAGCAAGTTCGTCCAACTGCCGTCGCTGAAAGTCCATTACAACGAGGCGGGCGAGGGAGAGCCGTTGATCTGCTGCATCGGGAATGGCCCGGGTACGAGCGCATGGGTGGTCTATCATCGCGTTGTGGAAACCCTTTCCAAGCATTTTCGCTGCCTTCTGCTCGACCAGCCCGGATACGGGAAGAGCGATCCGGTCGTGCTGAAGGGCGAGTCGCGCAGCCAGATGTATGCCCGAACGCTTCTTGAATTCATGGATGCGCTGGGCATCGCCGAGGCGACGATCGTAGATATGTCCTTCGGCGCTCAGACGGGTCAATTGTTCGCGATCCGTCATCCCGACCGCGTAAGAAAGCTCGTGCTGCACGCGCCTGGCGTGCGGATGCCGCCGATCTTCACCGTCGGGACCAGCAACGCGGTGCTGGCGATGCAGGCCGCGTTCAGAAATCCGAGCATGGATACGATGCGGTCGATGATGCATCAGTTCCTTTACAATGGCGCGCAATATAGCGACGAGGAACTGATGCTGCAGGATCGGCTGGACGCCTGGCTGAGCCGCCCTGAACTGGAGGAAGCGCGCAGGGCGTCCGATAATGTCCAGATCAACATCAATGAGGAACTGAAAAAGATCACCGCGCCCAGCATCCTCATTCACGGGCGAGACGATCCGCTTATGGGCGGACCGGAAGCGGCGATCGTCCTGCTCAACTATTTGCAGGACTCCCGACTGGTGATTCTCAACAAATGTGGCCACTGGGTTCCGTTCGAGCGACCGGATGAATTCTGCCGCCTCGTCGTCGATTTCGTGAAATATACCCAGCCACTTGACTGATCCGAACGGAAAGAAAAATGACCGAACATCACAGAATTGAGGCTGTCGTATCAGCGGTGGTCGAGCAGGCACAGGGTATCAAGACGTGGGAATTTCGCAGTGCGGATGGTCGAGCGCTACCCACTTTCACCGCAGGCTCCCATATCGACTTGCATCTGGCTAACGGCTTGTCGCGAAGCTATTCGCTGTGTAATTCTCAGGATGATGCGGATCGCTACGTGGTGGGTATCGCGAAGGATCCCAACAGCCGAGGCGGCTCCAAATTTATTCATGAGACGCTTAAGGAAGGCGACCTGATCGCGATCTCCGCGCCGCGCAACAACTTCCCGCTGGTCGAAGATGCCGATCATGTCGTGCTGATCGCGGGCGGCATCGGCATCACGCCGATGTATTGCATGGTGCAGCGGCTCGAGCGTCTGGGCCGGTCTTGGGAACTTTGGTATAGCTGCCGCGTAAAGGAGATGTGCGCGTTCCGCGAAGGCCTCGAGACGCTGGAAGCCAGCTCTCCCGGCCGGGTCCATCTGAATTTCGATCAGGAACCGGGCGGTAAGTTGACCGACCTGAAAGCCGTGATCGGCGCGGCGCCTGCAGGTTCGCATTTCTATTGCTGCGGCCCCAATCCTATGCTGATCGCCTTTGAAGCGGCGGCGAACGAATTGGGCCGTCCGCAGGATCATGTCCACGTCGAATATTTCGCCGCGAAGGAAGAAGCGGCGCTCGACGGCGGCTTCACCGTGGAATGCCGCAAGTCTGGCATCGAACTGGTGATCGAGCCGGGCCAGTCCATCTTGGATGCGATGCTCGATGCCGACATCGAGATCGAATATTCCTGTTTCGAAGGTGTGTGCGGTACCTGCGAATGTAAGGTGCTCGAGGGCACGCCAGACCATCGCGATTCCGTGCTGACGCCCGAGGAGCACGCGGAGAACAGGCGAATGATGGTCTGCTGCTCGGGGTCCAGGACATCGAGGCTCGTGCTGGACATCTGAGCGTTCCGGCCACACGTACAGACCTAATAACAGCCTCGGAGCTTAGGGAGAGGCGCGTGCTGCCTTAGCCAGGTAGTACCCTCGGCCCATGCGTATGCTGGCTGCCTGGCGCTACCGATGCGTACCGCCAACAAAGGGTTGTCGACGGCATTCGCTGCTGGCGATGCTGGCGTGCGGGGCGGTCCGGATTGCATCCGTCCGGGTGTATACGGCAGGACGCTGGGGCGCTGCGGTTTTCATGATCCACAACGAAGCCCTGATCGTGGCGCCTGATCGAAACTGCACTTACGAACTCCGGTTTACCGCAGCTGAAATCGGTCATCCTGATGTCAGGAAGACGCTCCCTGATTTACGCTGCGGTCAGGCGATCCGCTTCCACCGAATCGCCCAGCAGCGGCTGGCGCAGCCCGGAGCGATAGCCGTTCGAAGATCGGCACCCGCGTCCCGCCTTGGCGAGCGAGGGGCCTGCCTGCCCATGGCCCCGGGCGATCAGGTCGGCACATGAATGTGGTGCGGCTGCGCGAGACGCCGGGAGATTGTGCGCACGAAGTTGGGCATGCCCGTCGTCTGGTGTCGCCGCGTTGGGATCCTGGAATCGCAGTCATGCTGTGATTCCGCCTTGCGTCCCGGTCATTGTTTGCCTGAGAAATTCTAGCAGCGCGCGGACGGCCGGATTTCCACTTCGGCTTTCAGGCCATAGCAGCGCAACCGGAAAGTCGACAGCATATTCGTCGAGGATCGGGACAAGCTCGCCGCGCGCGACATGCGACTGAGCAAAAGATGATACCGAAACACAGATGCCGGCGCCTGCGGCGGTCAGCGCCACCAGAGTATCGACGGTATCGACCGTAAACGCCGCCTTGGGGGTCAGCTCGACCAGATCGTCGGCCAGGCGGAACGGCCAAGGCGCGATCTGTCCCGAGTTGCGGTAGCGGAAGTTGACGCAGCTGTGATGCAACACATCCTCAGGATGAGTCGGCGCACCATGACGTGCGAGATAGCCGGGGGCGGCAAAAGCGCACAGGCGGTGAGGGAACAGGCTACGAGACCGCAGCCGAGAATCCGCCAGCGTGCCGCTACGGATCGCCACGTCGATTCCTTCCTCAACCAGATCAAGGAGCCGGTCCTCAAGTCTCAGATCGATCGAAATGCCAGGATGCCGTTCGCGGAACAGCGGCAAAATCGGCGCCAGCATATGCGTGCCTACCGACAGCGGCGCGGTGATTCTTATCTGGCCCGACAGTTCGGTGCGCGCGGCAAGCACAGCCTGCTGCATCGCCTCCACCTCTCGCAATATACGCAGGCCATGGTGATATACGTCCTGGCCTTCGGGCGTCAGGGTAAGCGAACGTGTGGTGCGGGTGAACAGCCACACGGCCAGCTCTTGCTCCAGCCGTCGAACGCTCTTGCTGACGGCCGATGGCGACAATGACAACGCGCGTGCGGCCGCAGTATAGCTCCCGAGCGAAGCCGACCGCACGAATGCTGTGAGACCGGTCAGGCGATCGAGCGTAATATGTTCCTTCATGGAACAAGTAATGCGATGCGTCGCCCGATATGCAAGCGTTCTCGGCGCGCCTATTTTCCCCTCAACTTGCCCAGCGCCGGGCGCCGGACATTTACCGGAGAGGAGCCAGATGCCGCACGCCATTGCCCTGCCGCCCGAGTTCAGCGATCTACAGCCATTCGCGGCCGAATGGGCACAGCCGTCGACCGACGCCCTTCATCACCAGCGCCAGACATTGAGCATGGAGGATATCGGCGCATTCTATGATGCCGTGCGGCCGCGCATCGATGCAATTTTTGCGCTTCTCGACTCTTACGACCTCGACAGCATGCCCGAAGCGCCGCGAAATCTCCTGTGGCTGACCTTCGGGTTTATCGAGGCGTCCATCGCTGTCGAACTGTTCAACGCGCCGCGTATCTCCAGACTTCCCTATCCCCACGGCTTCACGGTGCTGAAAGAGATAATCCCCACAGCAACGCCCTTCACGCTGACCGGAGACACGCGATGACCATCGCGGAACGCATGCAACCCGTCCTCACGCCGGCATGGCTAGGCAGCGATCCAGTTCCGACTGCGCCCTATGCCTCGGCTGAACATTATGCGCTCGAACAGGCGCACATTTTCCGCGATGGATGGATCTACATCGGGCAGGAGGCGGAGGTCCCCGAACCTGGCGCTTTCGTCGTGAAGGCTTTCGAGGCCTGTGATGCCTCGGTGCTCATCACCCGAACAAAGAGTGGCAACCTGCGCGCCTTCCATAACATTTGCTCGCATCGCGGTAACAGGCTCGTATGGGAGGATAGCGGCAGTGCAAGCCGCTTTGTGTGCAACTACCACGCCTGGACATTCGACCGTGACGGGGAGTTGCGGGGCGTAACCGATTCCTCGATGTTCTTCGATCTCGACAGGAAGAAATGTGGTCTTTCGCCGATCCATCTTGCGTGTTGGCGAGGTTTTATGTTCCTCAACTTCGCGCAAACGCCTGAAGCACCGCTGATCGACTATTTGGGCGGATTGGGAGAAAAGCTTGCGCCATACCCCTTCGAGAAATATTCGAACTCGGTCAAAATCTGCGGCATCTATGAGGGAAACTGGAAGGTGGCGTTCGACGCCTTCCAGGAATCCTACCATCTTGGCTATCTCCACAAAAACACCATCGGCCCGTTTTTCGGCGCCGGCCTCAATCCGTCAGGCCGGATGATTTCCGCAGAATTTTTTGGCCCGCATCGCAGCGGCTCTATCTGGGGCAATGATGACGTGAGGCCGCGACCGATCGAGAGCACAGCCCTCCGTTTCGGTGGCCTCATCGTTGCTGGCGATCACGCTGATGGGGCGCCTCTGAGCGACGATCTTCCTCCGTCGATCAACCCGCTACGCGATCCGAACTGGGCTCTGGAGATGAACGTGTTCTTCCCGAACCTGATCGTGTTCGTGAACCGTCAGGGCTTTATCGTCCACTCCGCCTTTCCGCTGTCGCATGACCGTACGCGATGGGAGGCAGAAATGTTCTTCCAGCCAATATCGAGCGGTCGGCAGGCCTTTGCCCAGCAGTTCCAGCTCGCCTTGTCACGCGACACATTCGTCGAGGATGGCGCGACGATCAATTTCACGCAGCAAGGATTGCGCAGTGGCGCGCTGAAGCATTTCCAGTTCCAGGACAACGAGGTGTTCCCCCGTCATAGTCATGCCGTCATACAGCAGCGGATTGCGGCGCGTATCTCCCGCGGGGCGCAACCCGGCTGAGGTCGCTGCCAAAATTTCCCTTGCAGCAGACCGCCCAGGTGAACGCTGTGCTCGGCTATTATGCCAAGGCATTCACGCTAGGGCGGGCCGGAGTGCCGGACGATATCGCGCGAGTGGTCTTGTTTCTAGCTTCGGACCTCGCCGGCTTCGTGAGCGGGGTCGTCGTACTGTCGATGCGGCCGACCTGGCACGTTGAGTTTTGCGTCAGCGCGGCTCGCCGCGCTGCTCGCGTCCATCTGTCATTTCCGCAGTGTCGTTTCGTTCATCGAGCTTAGGACGCCAACGCCACCAAAATGTAGCCGTCCGGTGAAGGCCGCGTCAGTGTGCGCCCGAGCAGGTGGAATTGGCAGGTCTCACCGGGAAATCAGCCACGGTGAAAGGTCGCTCACAGGTCGACCTTGGTGGAAAGCTGACAATTGTCGCTACGCTGCGGCGGCCAGTGCCGTTCGCAATGCCGTGTAGAGGGTGTCTTTGAAGCGCGGCCCGATTGTTGTGCCAGGAATGATGTCGAAGCCATGGAAAGCTCCGGGCACGACCTCCAACTGCGTGCTGACGCGACTCGATATCAGCCGGCGCGCGTACTCGATGTCTTCATTGGCAAAGAGGTCGATACTGCCGACGCCGATGAATGTCGGTGGCAGCCCACGAAGGTTGGCTACCCGTGATGGCACCGCTCCATTCGGCACTCGTCTCGAGCCTGCTGGCACCCCCAGCAAGGCGCTCCAGCCATAGCGATTATGAGCCGGGGTCCAGATCAGCGTTCCAATGTACGGCGGAACAGGTGTCGAACTACCGGTGCGATCGTCCAGCATCGGATATACAAGAGCCTGGAAGGCGATCGGCACCTCTCCTCGATCCCGCGCTGCGATCGTGAGCATGGCGGCATGTCCGCCTCCGGCACTCTCTCCCATTACGGCGATGCGAGTGGCGTCCCCTCCGAGCTCAGCCGCATGTTGATGCACCCATTTCAGTGCTGCGTAATTGTCGGCCAGAGAGCCGACGAAGCGTGTCTCGGGAGCTAGGCGATAATCAACACTGACAACAACACAGTTAAGTGCTGCCGCAACCTCCTGCGCTCCGCGAATGCTCAAACGCGCAGTTCCCATCACGAAGCCGCCGCCGTGGATGTAGAGGATGATCGGACGAGGTGGGCCGTCCGGTGCGGCGTTGATGATAAGAACGGGCACCTCCGGCGAGCCTGGCAGACCCGGGATGCTGCGCTCGGTCCAGGCCGGGGCTGATAGGGGCGGCAATGAGAACCGTACCATGGCTTTACGATGAGCGGCGATCGTCGCATCGGATGGCACCACCCCCGCCGTCTTCACCAGCGTTGGCACGATCTTCCGCAGCTCCGGATGGACGTAAGGTGTGATGGCTAAAGCCGGAGGCGTTGCCGCCTCGACACCACCGAAGCCCATTCCGACCAGTGCAACAGAGGTCATCCCACCAGCGGCAAGCCGCATCGCTCCACGTCTGGAAATCTGTTGCATATCAAGTCTACTCTATGCTGAGGAGACACATAGAACGACGCCCAAGCGCGGCAAAGCGGAGAATATCGAAGGTCCGTCAAGTTCGCTTGCCGCCACGCGGCTGATGGCAGCTTTGTTGTCGTGTCCGGAAGTGTCGAAGTTCGGCAACCGGACGTTATGCCTGCGGGGCTCGCCAGTTCCATGGCAGCAGTTCGCCCAGCTTGCTGACGGGGCAACCCGCGATCCGGGCTAGTACGTCGGCGAGCCATGCCTGAGGATCGACGTCATTGAGCCGGGCGGATTGGATCAGCGTGTAGAGCACCGCCGCGCGCTATCCGCCGCGATCCGACCCGCAGAACAACCACGCCTTCCGGCCCACCGGCACGCAGCGCAGCGCGCGTTCGGCCGCGTTGTTGGTAAGGCAGATACGGCCGTCGTCGAGGAATCGGGTGAACGCATCCCAACGCCGCAGCATGTAGTTGATGGCCTTGGCCAGATCATGGTTGCGCGACAGCCGGGCGAGCTGGTCGGTCAGCCAGGAATGCAGCTCGGCCATGAGCGGTGCGCTGAGCTCCTGGCGGATGGCAAGCCGCTCGGCGGCGGGCTTGCCGTTGATGCCGCGCTCGATATCGAACAGGGCATCGATCCGCTGCACCGCCTCCAGCGCGATCGGGTAGATCATGTCGGTACGCTCGTTGCGGCTCCTGTGCCGGGCCGCGGCGGCGACATCGGCCAGCTCGAAGAACTTGCGCCGCGCATGGGCGAAGCAGCCCGCCTCGAGGATGGGCCCGGGCTGGCTGCCCTCGGCATAGAGCTCGTTGTACCCGCCATAGGCATCGGCCTGCAGGATCCCAGACCAGGACGCGAGATGCGCTTGGGGATGTTCGCCTCTTCGGTCACGGGAGTAATTGAATAGCGCCGCCGGCGGATCGGATCCGGCGAAGGGCCGATCATCGCGGACGTAGGTCCAGAGCCTTGCCGTATCGGTCTTGCCCTTGGCCATGACTGGCACGGTCGTATCGTCGCCGTGCAATCGCTCTGCGGCCAGCACATGGGCCTCGATCAGCCCGTAGAGCGGCATCAGCGCGAACGTTGCCGCGCCGACCTGGTGTTGATGACAGAGTAAA
>NZ_CCBH010000136.1:0-5663 GCF_001368935.1 Novosphingobium sp. KN65.2 | reverse complement strand
GGCCTGCTCCAGCAACGGCGCGGCAGGCTCCAGCCACTGCCTGTACTCGACCGAGTACGGCACTGCGACGAGCCTGCCGCCATCGCGCTTCACCACAGTGTAGGGGCTGAGCAGCGCGTCCTTCTGGTCGGGATGGGCCGCGATATAGGCTTCCAGTGCCTCGCGCGTCAGGTCCTCGGGATAGAAGCCTGCGCCTTCGGGCATCGGGGTCGATCCCCAGAAGGGGTGGAGTTCGGCCAGTTCGTCCCAGGGGCCGAAGTTGCGGTCGAACATCTCGACCAGCAGGTCGCGGTCGGCCCGGCGGTTCATCGAGACCGCGCGGCGCACCTGCGGGTTTTCGGCATAGCGCTGGCGCAGGTAGATCTCGCTCATCAGGTCCGAGGCCTTGATCAGCAGGTTGACGACGTCGCGCTGTTCCTGATTGAGGAAGCCGGTCTCGACGTCCATCCGGATCGTCGCCAGTTTTTCCTTCTGGGCCAGCAGGTTGTAGTCGCCATCCGCCTCGGCCGGGATCGGACGGGTAGCGGGCGGCGGCGCCGACGCGACTTCGCCGGGGGCCTGCGTGCACGCCGCACCGGCGAGCAGGAGAGGAAGGAGCGAGAAGCGCGTCAGCCTGGACGCGGACGTCTTTTCCGTTGCGGGCGTTCTATTCGTTGCGGGCGTTCTGTTTCTTGCGGGCATGGGGGGAATGTCCGTTGCTTGTGTGTGACCGGTCTGGAGACTTAGCGCCCTGCCATGACGACGCAAGGCCCCTGCCCTGTCCTGTGGATGGTGCTAAGGGACGGGCATGACGCCGATGATTTCCGCGATAGCGCCGCCGCCCGTCCCTGCCCTGCCGCCGATGCTCGACCTGCTGGGCATTGCCGTCTTCGCGCTGACCGGCGCGCTGGCGGCCGCACGCCTGCGGCAGACTTTCGTGACCGTGGCCTTCTTCGCGCTCATCACCGGCGTCGGCGGCGGTTCGGTGCGCGACCTGCTGATCGGGGCGCCGGTATTCTGGATTCAGGACCCGCTCGTCGCGCCCGTCTGCTTTGCCGTCGCCCTGATCGCGTGGTTCACGCCGGTACGCTGGTGGGAGGGCAAGCTGCTGGAATGGGCCGATGCGCTGGGTCTGGCGACATATGCGGTGTTCGGCACGATCAAGGCGCTGGCCTGGGGCGTGCCCACCGTCCCGGCGATCATGATGGGCGTCATCACCGGCTGCGTCGGCGGCATCGTGCGCGATGTCCTGGCCGGCCAGCCCTCGATCCTGATGCGCCCGGAACTTTACGTGACCGCCGCTGCACTCTCGGCCGCACTGGCCGGTCTCGGCATCGCGCTCGGGCTGTCGGCGCAAGTGACCTGGGCAATCGCGGTGCTGGCCGGCTTTACCTTGCGCGGCGCGGCGATCCACTGGTCGATCGCCCTGCCCGGCCATGCCGGCCCTGCGGAAGACTGATCGGCCTGGGCCGCTCGTCCGGAGCGGGCCTTGGCCTGGGCAGCCGGAGTCAGATCAGGGCGTGACCGTCGACCGCTACCGAACGCACGCGCCCGTCGCGGTCGATGCTGCAGGCGAAGTCGCGGCCGTCTTCAAGGCGGCCCTCGACGCTGTAGCGATCCCCCATGCGCGCGACATTGTCGACGGTATCGATGCGACGCTCGCCGCGCTCGATCTCGTCGGCGCAGCTCGCCACCATGTCGTCGAAGCTGTCGTTCGAGCGCGCGCCTTCGGGATAATCACGCGGATTGCCCCGCTCCTCACGCGGGACGTTGCCATAACCGCGATCCTCGGGGGCGTCGTAGTCGGGCCCGCCGGGATAGCGGTAGGGTTCCTCAACCCGCTTGTTCTTCGAGGACTTGCCGGCGGCGCTGGCAATGGCGGCAATGCCGCCCACGATCAGCAGCCCGGCCAGAACGTCCCCGCCATCGAGACCGCGACCATGGTGGTGATGGCGGTAGCCCCCCCAATCGCCGTAGCCGCGGGCGAAGACCGGCGTCGCGCTCATGGACAGGACTGCAGCGGCGGCCAGCGAAACGGCTATGCGTGAACGGAAGGTCTTCATGGCAGGTCCATCCCACGTCCGGCGCGCACGATCCGCGCCGCCCATCATTGCCAAGAAATAGGCGGTCCATGCTTTCTTCGGCATGAACCGCCTACCCTGTCAGCCTGTCGGCTCGTCGCAAAAGTTACAGGCCGCGAATGCCCTTGAAGTCGAGGTCGCGGATTCCGCCGCGATAATCGACCTTGCACTCGAACGAGCCGGAATCGTAGCCGCGCAGCGAGCTGTTCCAACCCCTGTAGTCGCGGTTCCAGCCCCGGCCGTAGTCATGGTCGCCCGAGCGCCAGTGGCGACCCATGCCGTTGACCGCGATGCGGCCCTTGACCTTGTAGCCGTAGCTCTTGCGATCGACATTGCGCACGTCGGTAACCTTGGCGCGGCCGCCATAGCTGTAACGGTTGGCCGCGCGTTCGGCGGTGCGCACGCACTGCTGCACGGCATCGCGCGCGCTCAGGCCACGGCCATAGCCATAACGGCCGTAGTCGTAGCGCCCCCTGCGATCGCGGTCGTAGCGATAGTCGTAGCGGTCGTTCCCACTGCTTGCAGCCGCTGCCACCGCAGCGATCCCGCCGATAACGAGCGCGCCGGCGATCACATCCCCGGTGTCGATCCCGCCGCCGTGATCCCGGGCCAATGCCGGGGTGGCCGTCGCAACCGCCATGGCACCGGCGGCCACGGTGCCGACCATTTTCCTGGTGAACATTTCCATGGCTTCGTTTCCTTTCTCGACCGGACGCCATGTCCGGGCATGAGAAGGTTCTAGCCATTCGGCCATGAGGTGACGCTGAACCTTGGCTACAGCCATCGTTCAGCTAAAATGGCAGATTCCTGAACATCAACGCTGCAACGGAAGCGCCAGCCCGGTCCAGCGGGCTATGAAGGCCAGAATGTCCGCGCCCTCCTCTATCGCCTTGTCGGTGGGCTTGCCCGAACCGTGCCCGGCCCGCGTCTCGATGCGGATCAGGTGCGGTTTGTCGCCGATATCGGCCGCCTGCAGCGCCGCCGTATACTTGAACGAGTGCCCGGGCACGACGCGGTCGTCGGTGTCGGCCGTGGTCACGAGGATCGCCGGGTAGTCCACCCCGCTGCGGATGTTGTGGTAAGGCGAATAGGAACGCAGGACGCGAAAATCCGCTTCCCTGTCGGGATAGCCGTAGTCGTCCACCCAATAGCGCCCGGCGGTGAAGCGGTCGAAGCGCAGCATGTCCATCACGCCCACCTGCGCCACTGCCGCGGCGTAGAGATCGGGCCGCTGGTTGACCACCGCGCCGACCAGGAGGCCGCCGTTGGAGCCGCCCTGGATGGCAAGCCCGTCCTTCTTCGCGATGCCCTCGTCGATCAGGTACTCGCTGGCGGCGATGAAGTCGTCGAACACGTTCTGCTTGTTCGCGCGCCGCCCGGCATCGTGCCACTCGCGCCCGTACTCGCCCCCACCGCGCAGGTTCGCGAGCGCAAAGGCCCCGCCCGCCTCCAGCCATGCCAGGCGAACGGCCGAAAAGCCCGGGGTCAAGGAGACATCGAAACCGCCGTAGCCATAAAGCAGCGTCGGCACCGGCCGGTTCAGCCGCGCCACTTTCTTGCCGCGTACAACGAACATCGGCACCCTCGTGCCGTCCTTCGACTTGAAGAAGCGCTGCTCCACCGAATAGTCCTGCGGATCGAAGCACAGCTTGGGCTCGGCAAAAGGCTCGGTCTCGCCCGACGCGATGTTCATGCGGTAGATCGCCGCAGGGCAGTTGAAACTGGAGAAGGCGTAGAACGTCTCGGGATCGCCCGGCCGGCCACGAAAGCCGGAGGCCGTGCCATACCCGTTCAGAGTGATCGTGCGTCCTGGGCGCCCGTCGAGACCGATGATCTCGGCATGGCTGGCCGCGTTGCGCATGTAGTTGAGCACGAGCCGGTCGCCGACGATGCCTGCACGCTCCAGGATGTCCGAACGCTCCGCAACCAGTTCGGTCCATTTCGGATCGTCCTCCGACAGGTCGATGCCGACAAGCCGGTAGCGCGGCGCGTCCTTGTTGGTGACGTACCAAACGTGCAGCCCGGAACCTTCAACGAGACGCCAGTCGTCGGTAAAGCCGGAAACGATCTTGCGCGCCTTCCAGCCCTGCCTATCCCGCTTGGCGAGATCGATCACCGAGACTTCGTAGCGCGCATCGGTGCCCACAGACGTGGTGATGACCGCCAGCCTGCCGTCTTGCGTGACCCGCGCGAAGTGATTGTACTCCGGATGATCGGGTGTCGCGTAGACCAGCTCATCCTCGGACTGCGCGGTTCCCAGGCGATGGAAGTAGACCGTGTGGTTGTAGTTCAGACCCTGGAATGCCGCCCCTTCGTCCGGCTCGGGAAAGCGCGAATAGAGGAAGCCCTCCTCACCGACCCAGGACAGGCCGGTAAACTTGGCCCAGCGCACTTCGTCGTCCAGCAACTGACCGCTGCGCACGTCGAGTACGCGCAGGATGCGCCAGTCGCTGCCGCCGTCCTGCACGCTGTAGAGCAGGTAATGCCCCTTTTCGGATGGCTCCCAGGCATCCAGCGCCGTGGCGCCGTCAGCAGCCCAGGTATTGGGGTCGAGCAGGAGCTTCGGCTTGCCGTGCAGCCCCTTGCGCACGAAGAGCTGCGATTGCGCCTGCAGGCCGGAATTGCGGGTATAGAAATAGCGCTGCCCCGCCTTGTCCGGCAGGCCGTAGCGCTCGTAGTCCATGATCTCGCGGATGCGCTGCGCGAAGCGTGCGCGTTGCGGCAGGCCGGAGAAGTAGTCCTCGGTCACCGCGTTCTCACGCGCCACCCAATCGGCCACCTCGGGCGACTGGCGCACGTCGGCCTCCAGCCAGCGGTAGGGATCGGCGATCTTCTCGCCGAAGTGGGCTTCGACGATCTCGTCGCGGCGGGTTTCCGGATAGGTCTGGTCAGGCATGGTCCCGGCCCAGATGGGCGTCGACAGCGCCAGCGACAAGGGCAACGCCAGCGACAACGCCCCTCTCAGAGGAGGCAAGCAACCCAGTGCGACTGCCTTGAGGCGCCGCATCGTTCTCTCCCAATCCCAAACGCAAGAGCGGCCGCGAGTCTAGCACTCGCGACCGCTCACGCAATCTTGTCGATGAATGCGACCGGGCTCAGGCCTCGGTGTATTCCTCGGCTTCGTTCATCACCGGACCCGAATCCTGGCCCTTGGCGTCGACGTCGCGGTCGACGAGCTCGATGATCGCGATCGGGGCGGCGTCCGAAGCGCGGATGCCGGCCTTGATGATGCGGGTGTAGCCACCGTTGCGACCGGCGTAACGCTCGGCCAGAACTTCAAAGAGCTTCTTTTCCTGGGTCTCGTCGAGCAGGCGCGAGTGGGCCAGACGACGGTTCGAAAGGCCACCGCGCTTCGCGAGCGTGATGAGCTTTTCGATGTAGGGACGCAGTTCCTTCGCCTTGGGCGTGGTGGTCTGGATCTGCTCGTGCTTGATGAGCGCTGCAGCCATGTTGCGCAGAAGGGCGGCGCGGTGGCCCGAGGTGCGCTGCAGCTTACGCTGACCGTGCTTGTGACGCATATTCTTTCTCCGTTCGTAGGGGGCCCGTGTGAGGTAGCCCGATCCAGGTGGCCGTCGGGGCCGCCACCTTTCGCCCAAAGCATCC